>NZ_JBQCMF010000004.1:0-243615 GCF_051965295.1 Arthrobacter sp. SAFR-023
GATGGGCCACACGATGGAAGCCGGCCCTGAATGCATTCGCCATCAGCTTCGACGGAAGAATCAACTAAATGCCAACCGTGGATCCACCGAAAATCGGACAGTCCCCCCTGCGGATCAAATGTGGGCGTATTCCGCCCTGTTCAACGCCTCTTTCGTTGATCTTGTTGCGGGTCAGGTCCAGGCACGAACGCTTGGAGAGGGTGCGAAGGAAGCAGCCAGACCCGTCTTTCGGTAGAAGCATCGACCTCGAGCGGCGGGTACTTGCTGACCCGAATCGATTCCAATGCCCTGCAGTTTTCCATGGCTTGAAGCGATCCGTCTTCGGGCAGGACTCCGAAGAGTTCAAGGTGAGTCAGAGCTGGCAGCTCGGCTAGGGGTTCCAGGGAGCGAACCGTCGTCTGCTTGCCGGAGGAGTCCCAGCTCGGCAGGGTGCTGAGCCTAATCGTGCCTAGTCTCTGCAAGTGGCTAAGTGGAGCCAAATCTGAGACGTTCGGCAAGTGCATGATGCTCAAATATTCAAGGTTGCTAAGGCTGGCTATCGGTTCCAGATCTGTATCTGGATAGGTCGCAATTACTAAGGTCTTCAGGTTTTCGTAATCTGATAGGCCGCTAAGGGACTTGTATTTGCAGTGCCAAATCCTGATCGCTGATACCTGTGACGGGGATGGATGCGCAGGGAGGGAGCGGGCGCCATCTCTCATGTATTCAGCGATCATCCTGCCACGGTACTTGAAACGAGGCAGCAGCCTTCCGCCTTGGCGTGGTCGGGCTGAACCCTACTAGTCATGGCCGGGTTCGTCGCTCGACGTAGCGTGACCACGCGTCGCCTGCTGCGTCGGCGTGGAGGAATGCGATTTGGTGGCTGTAGCCGAGTGCGGTGCAGGGGAAAGGGTGAGGTGTTCGTCGAGTGCGGTGTTTCGTGCGCCGCGCAGGTCGATGCCGAGGCTACGGAGCCCGGTCCATGATGCCATTCGGGTGAAGTGGTTGTCCGGCGCGGGTTCCCGGGAATAGCCAAGGACTTTGGGCGTCTGATCCTGTTCTGAGGTTCGGGCGGTTTCGCAGGTGTTCTTGGAGTAGTTCTGCGAAGGGTTGGGGCACGGGAAGAGTGCTGCGTCTGCCTGTCGTATGCTGGCTGGATGGCTCGCACGGCAAGAGAACGCATTGATGGTGATCCACTTTCGTCCGGCGTTTACAGCGCGCCTATGGACAAGATTTCTGAGCTGGACGGGTGTGAGCTGCAGGAGAACGCGTCGTCGTTCCACGTTGCTCACGGACGAGCGTTCCTCGGTATCCATCCCCGCCGTGGCGGTATCCTGATCAACATTGTTCTAACCAGGGAACTCGAATCGGCACGGGTTCACCGCGCAGAGCGTGTGTCGGCCAACCGTTGGCACAACGAAGTGATCCTGAAGAACCCCGCAGAGATCGACGCCGAACTGTTCATCTGGATCCGTGAAGGATATGCCCACACCGCGTGAGGTTCTTGGCGGGTCCGGCTGGCCATGGTGCCTCTCGTCCCGATGTTCCTGACGTCGAAGTCAGGTAGTAGGAACCTGGGAAAGTGGCCCCGCAGGGAACCTGGTCGACGGATGCGGATTGCGCGTCTCTACTGAAGGTCCAGGGCGTGCCCGTACTGCGACCAGCCGCCAACGAACAGGGGCCTTTGCCAAGACCCAGGTGTTCCAGGACCAGCAGGTTATGGCAGGCGGTCACTCCCAACCGCATACGGCAAGGCAACCCGGGACTGGGAAGTAAGGAGCCGCCCTGCCTACCATTCGCAGTCCTCTCCACCCTGGTCTCTGGATTCCCGGAAGAATGCCAGGGGCGCCGGGGAGCGCGCATGGCAGCCAGACTGCGGACGCCGGTTTAGGACGACTTCGCCGCGGGTACTCCCATAACTTCAGTTGGACCGCTCAAGCCACGCGGCGGACCCGTGCTTTCACACAAGTTAGGTTTGCCGCGTGATGGATCCGTCCCACCCCCACAACACCAGCAAGCAGGCACCGCGCACCTTCAAGTACATCCTCGTGCTGGGCGCCCTGGCCGCGCTTCCGGCCCTCACCACGGACATGCATCTGCCCTCCTTGCCCGCCGTGGAGGCTGACCTCCAAACCACCCAGACCGCCGCCCAGCTCACGTTGTCCGGAACCCTTGCCGGCATCGGGCAGTTGGTGATCGGCCCGTTTTCGGACCGATTCGGACGACGGCTGCCGCTTGTCATCGGCATTTCGCTGCACGTGGTCGTCTCGTTGTTATGCTCCATGACGCCGAACATCGAAGCGCTGACAGGGCTGCGCGTGCTGCAGGGCTTCTTCAACGCGGCCGCTGCCGTGGTGGCCCTCGCTGTCATCCGTGACCGCTTCGTCGGCTCCGCTGCCGCCCAGCTGCTGTCCCGGCTAATGCTGGTGATCGGCGTCGCGCCGCTCCTGGCCCCCACCGTGGGCCAAGCCATCGCCGGACTCTGGGACTGGCGGGCGGTCTTTTATGCACTGGCGCTCATAGGGGTCGCCCTGGTGGCAATCGTCTGGAAGTTCATGCCGGAGACGCTGCCCGAGGACCGGCGCAGCCCGGGCCACCCCAGCCATGTAGCCAAAGCCTACGGGTCCCTGCTGCGGGACAAGCACTTCATGGCGCTGGCCGTCATCCCCGGGCTTGGGCTGGCCCTCATCATGAGCTACGTGGTGGGCTCCCCCTTCGTCTTCCAGAACGAATACGGCCTCACCGCCCAGCAATTCGCCCTCGTCTTCGCCCTCAACGGCACCGCGCTTGTCCTATCGGCGCAACTCAACGCCGCCCTTGTTCGAAAATTCCCGCCCGTCCGTCTCCTGCGCACCGCCCTCCTGGTGCAGCTGGGCCTCGCCCTGCTGCTGCTCGTGCTGGTGGCGACAGGTACCGGCGGCCTATTTGGCCTGATGGCCGGCCTGTGGCTGGTCCTGTCAGCCCAAGGCATGATCCCGGCAAACGCCTCCGTACTGGCACTGCACAACTATGGCCACATGGCGGGAACGGCCACAGCGGTTATCGGAGCCCTGCAGTCTGGCGTCGCCGGGCTCGTCAGTCTTTTGACGGGGGTCCTGGGCGGAAATGCGCTGTCGATGGTCAGTGTCATGGTCGGCAGTTGTGCCTTGGCAGTGACCGTGCTTGCCGCAGGAACTCCTGCGTACCGGAAGGGCGGCTGGCCGGAGCACGCGGAACGCGATGATGACCAGCGGGTCAGTCCTTAGTACCGCCGTAAGCGTCGGTATTACCGACCATGCAGCCCAGCCCGGATTCAGCGCTGTGAAGAACCCAAAATCCGCGCCAGCCGCGCCACTGTCCAGATCTGCAGGGCTTTTCGGTCCCCGACGAATTTCACATGCAGACAGCGCCGAGTGTCAGGTTGAAAGCTAGGACCGTAACGGTGAAACGTCAGCTGAAACGAAACGGACTCTACTGTAATTTGCGGCGATAAATGGCGGTGCTTTTGCACCGCTCCATGTCGCCCCCGGATCACCCTCCCAGCTTCCGGGAAGGGCTGGGTGCCGGGCTGTCGGGTCCAACCGCGTATCGGTGGTTGAGCGACCATCAGAAGGTGTTGCCATCGCCGGTTCGGGATTTCGGTGTGCCCCATGCAGGGCCTTTGTCATCACTGCCCTGCTTCATCACTGCCCTGCGCGCCGGCATAACGCGATAACCTGTGTGACAGCCCTGCGTTCCTCATCATTTTCAAATGATTCTTCGCATACCGCTGCTGGACACTTGGCCCGGTCAGTCGCACACTGATGCTTGTCCCGGTACAGGTGAGAGGATGCCAACCGTGCGGGTCCTGCTTGTGGAAGACGAAGTCCTGCTCGCTGAGACGATTCGGCAGGGGCTGACGACCGCCGGTTTCGTCGTCGATGTTGCCCACGACGGTGTTGATGGGCTGTGGGCCGCCTCGGAGAACCTCTATGACGTTGTCGTACTGGATGTGATGCTTCCGGGTATGCATGGGTACGAGGTTCTGAAGCAGATGCGGGAGCGGCGGAATTGGATGCCAGTGATCATGCTTACGGCAAAGGATGGTGAATACGACCAAACCGATGCGTTCGATCTGGGAGCAGACGACTACCTCACCAAACCGTTCAGCTTCCTGGTCCTGGTGGCACGGCTGCGGGCACTCATTCGCCGCGGTTCGCCCGAACGGCCGGTGGTTTTGGAGGTCGGTTCCCTGAGGCTGGACCCGACAACGCGACATGTGGCACGGCACGGCCAGGGCATCTCCCTGACTGCCCGGGAGTTTGGTTTGCTGGAATACCTGATGCGCAGCCCGGAGCAGGTCTTGTCGAAGGCTCAGATCCTCGACAACGTCTGGGACCCGGAGTTCCGGGGCGGGGACAACGTCGTCGAGGTTTATATCGGGTATTTGCGCAGGAAAATCGATGAGCCGTTCGGCCTCAACACGCTGAGGACGATACGGGGCATGGGATACAGGCTCAGCCCTGATTAGGTTTTTGCGACTGGCACTTCAAAAGGGCAGCGGGGCAAGTGGGGCCATCGGCGGGAAACTGACCTCAAAACGACACCATCCCTGTGACGTCTCGGCTGCGATAACTCGGCCAGCGTGGGCCTCCACTATGGCACGGGCGATCGCCAGTCCCAGCCCGCTGCCGCCCTGGTGGCGTGACCGGCTTTCATCCAGGCGGACGAATCGTCCGAAAATCCTTTCCCTGTCGGCCACTGGCACAGGGGCTCCGTCGTCGTCGATGGTCACGACCACTGCCTGAGCGGTGACCGACAGTTTCACGGCGATGGTCCCTGCGGCATGGCGGTCGGCGTTGTCGAGCACGTTCCGAAATGCCTGGCTCAGCCGGACCGGGTCTCCCGTAATCCTGGCCGGGACCAGATCAGCGACGATCCGGTGTTGGCTTGTGGCGTTCACTCGGCGCAATTCAGCGGCCAGAACATCGTCGAGGTCGACATCCTCACTGCGGAGGGCCAGTCCTTCGTCATTGGCCTTGGACAATGTCAGGAGGTCTTCCACGAGGCCCTGCAACCGACGCGTCTCTTCGGCGAGGATTGGCTGCATGCCCCGCCATGTTTCTCCGGAGGAGTCAGCGATAGAGATGTCCAGGCCTGTGCGGATGGTCGTGAGCGGACCCCGTAATTCATGGCTGGCGTCGGAGACGAACTGCCGTTGCCTTTGGTCGGCTGTTTCGATCCGGTCCAGCATGGAATTCATTGTGACCGCCAAGGCCTGCAGCTCGTCCCCTGTCGCGGGGACGTCGACCCGCTGGCTCAACCTTCCCGCGTCGATATAGCTGACCTGTGTACGGATGGTGTCCACCTGCCGCAGTGAACGCCCGATCAGGTAATGCACGGACAGGCCCACCACACCCAGCAGCAAGGGCATGGCAACCAGCCAGAGCCAGGTGACAATCCGGACCGTGTCTGACTGGGGCTGAATGGCTTGGCCGGCCAGGACCCAATACTTCCTGCCCTCATCATCAACGCCCAACACCACAACGTAGCGCTCGTCGGCGTCTCCTAGGAGACCGGGCACCGATACGCTGTCGGTCGCGCTCTCATCAGGAGCCGGCCTGAGAAAAGTGAGGGGAGTTTTTATCAGCCTGGGCTCCGACGCGCCGATTACCCTCCCCGTCTCGTCGATGATTTGCACCAAGGGGTCTTTCTTTACGGTAGCGGCGACTGCCAGGCTCGCTTCTTCGGCATCTTGGTTATGTATCAGGGCCGCTACATCCTGCACCTTGGTCCGCAGCAGACTGTCAGTCCCCGACACGAGTGCCGACCCCAGTATCAGGAGCATCAGCAGCCCGCCGGTCAGCAGGGCGAGGGCGACGACGGCCAAGGCCGCCACGGTGGACTGCCATCGGAGTCCACGCAGCAGACCCGCTCCACGCCCCCGGCGTATTTGCTCGGATACGCGCACCGGGAGCGCAGCTGAGGACGACGGACCCCGTTGAACCATGAAACCAAGGATTCAGGCTGAACCGTCCCGATGCAATGAGAGCCCTGCCTGTCTCAGTTTCCTCTCAGGAACCCGGCCCCATCATGGATGCGGTACTGGATACCGAATGACAACCAAGACGAAAGCATCAGGCGATGAACCGGATAGGAAATTGGCCAGACCCAATGTGACAGACATAGGGCGACGAGGCAGCCATCCTGACCATCATCGACGTCTTCGACGACTGGTTCCGCGAGGGCGCTGCCCAGGTCAGCTCATTCCTGCACGTGAAGTCCAGCTCAGCGCGCCTCGGCCGTAGGAGGCGCCCTGGCCATCCTGGACAGTGCACTCGCCCGGGCACCGCGGTAGGCGCTGCAGCGCCGGCCGGCGCGCTGCCTTCCCAAAGGCGTTCCCGAATGGCCCAGCGTTCGGACTCGGCGACACTCCTGCCGGGCAGAACCGAAGCCGGCATCAACCACCTCGGCGCCGGCTCCTGAAACACCACGCCAGGGTGATGCATGCCAGGGGCAACGAACCCGAAGCGGACAGCTTCGCATGTGGCGTGGATGCGTAGCGGAGACACAGCCCAATCCGAAGCGTGAAGCACCGCCCGCACATGCGTGGGGCGGTGCTTCCTGAACGGTTTTCCGTTGGGTATGGAGTGGTTAGCTTGTGCCGGTGGTAAAGCTCCAGGCGGTGCTGGCCAGGGGAGTGCCGGCCACATCCCGTACCGCGGCGGTTCCGCCGGTGAGGGTGGCGGTGTACCTGATGCTGGCGGCAAGAGTGGCTGCCGGGTTGAGGATCCACTGGTTGGTGGTCCCGTTGCGGGTGACCGTGGCCGCCACTGCCGCGCCGGTCGCGGCGTTCTTCAGGGTGAAGGTGGCGGTGCTGACGCCGTTCACGGGCTTACTGAACGTCGCCGTGATGTTGGCCGCCCTCAGCGTTCCGGTGCCGTTCACTGCCGGGGCCCGGGAGGTCACTGTCGGCGCGGAGCCTGTGGTGAACCGCCAGCTGGTCGTTGCGAGCGGCCGGTTGGCGAGGTCGCGGATGGCGGCCGTGCCGCCGGTCAGGATGACAGTGTAGGACGTGCCCG
Source organism: Arthrobacter sp. SAFR-023 (assembly GCF_051965295.1). Classification (NCBI taxonomy): domain Bacteria; kingdom Bacillati; phylum Actinomycetota; class Actinomycetes; order Micrococcales; family Micrococcaceae; genus Arthrobacter; species Arthrobacter sp. SAFR-023. The sequence continues at coordinate 7,020 of NZ_JBQCMF010000004.1, forward strand.
GGGTGAGCAGGGCGGTGGGATTCAGCGTTGCACGGCGGGTGGCCTGGTCGTACGTCACCGTCGCCGGAATAGTTGTCCCGGCGGCGTTCTTCACGGTGAACGTGCCGCCGGAGACTCCCTGGACGAACTCACTGAAAGTGGCGGTGATGTTCGTGCCGGTACCCACGCCGGTCGCGGCCGATGCGGGTGTCCGTCCCGTGACGGTCGGCGCGACGGTGTCGGCAGGGCCGATCCGGACAGCCCGGCTGGCTACGGCGCTGACGTTGCCGGCGGCGTCCGTTGCCCTCACGTTGAACACGTAGGTCCCGTTGGCCTGGGCGTCCCAGGTTTTGGGTGACGCGCAGGTGGGGTCCCAGGCGGTGTTGCTGGGAAGCAGCTGGCACTCGAATCTCGCGCCGGCTTCGCTGCTGAAGTTCAGCGTCGGGGTGGTGTCCAGGGTCGGTGTTGACGGGAACGGTGCGATGACCGAGGCCACCGGCGCAGCACTGTCCACGGTGAACGTGAGCGTCGGGGAGGTCAGGAACTGGGGAACTCCGGCCGGGACAACACCGGTCAGCGGGTCCGGTACGAAGGCTGGGTTCGCGGTCCGGGACTGGATCCTGTGCACACCCTGGCCCAGTGGTGCCAGCCGGGCGGAGTAGTTTCCGCCGGCCAGGGTGGTGGCCACGGGGGTGGCCGCCCCGTCCACGATCAGCTGCACGGGCGCGGTGCTGCCCGCTGCCACGGCACCGGTGACGGTGGGTGCCGTGACGTTGGTGATGTTGTCCGTGGCGGACCGGCCGCTGTCACTGGCTGCCGCCAGATCCGGGGCGGAGGGGACGCCGTCGGACCCTTCCGCTATCAGTCCCTGGACTGTGAAGGTGTTGACGGTGAGGGTGTTGATCCCGGGACCTCCGGCGTTGGGGCCGGTGATCACGACGGCGTTCGTGCCGGAGGGCGCGCCGGTGACCGTCCGTGCTGTGTTGATGTCACCCAATGTCCCGGGGGCGGCTCCCACCTGGCGGAGGAAGGTCGCGGTGCTGCCGGCCTTGTAGTCACCCAGGAAAGCGGCACCGACACTTGCCCAGTCGCAGGGCACGGTCGGGCTGGGTGCGCACACGCCGGAGTCAATGGTGGTTTTGATCCTGCCCAAGGCAGCGTTCTTGGGATCCGGCGCGGCCGTCAGAACGTTCACGCCGTAGGGGTGGGCGATGGTGTAGGTGGCGTTGGGAACGAGGTTGTCCACGAGGAACCGCAGCCTGGCGAAACCCATCTGCTGCCCGGGCTCCACCACGCCGTTGGTGTGGGCGCCTTCAAGTCCGGCCTCATAGAGCCCGAGGTTGCCGCCGGTCGCGGACGCCTGGAACCAGAACGCCTCCTCGGGGAAATTGTCCGGATACGACGCCGGCGCGGCAGGGTCCGGCGGCTCGGAAAGGCACCCGGCACCGGCCATGTAGCAGAGCTGCAGCTTCACCGTGCCGTCGGAAAACCAGGTCGGAAAGCCGTTGGACGGATCCACAGGCCCCACACCGGCTGCCGCCGCGCTGGCAGGAACCGCGGCCAACGGCGACAAGGCGGCACTCAGCAGCGCGGCAGCAGCAACAGATGCCAGTCCGCCCGCGGCCCGTGCCTGGCTCCGCCGCGGGCGAGACCCGGTTCGGGCTGCACCGTCAGGCGCTGTGTGGCTAAGTAAATTCGCAAACATTTTGACTCCTTCGGACTTGAAATGGCCCCCAGTACCTTCCAGGCCAGATCAGTAAGTGGCACCCACCACACCGCTACCGTGAAACACGGACCTTGGATAAATGCACGCCCTCCCTGCCCTTGGCAAACCCCCCACCCACTCAAAAAGGGGACCAGCATCCCCCTCTTAGCGTCCTGCTGTCCGCCTCGCCGCGCGGCTCCCGCCGGAAACGCCGCCCCCTCCGGGAACGTCGAAGTAGACCTTTCGCCAGTCCGGAATTGGGCGGCGTGAGCCGAAAAGCATTAGAAGGGTCACGGCCCTTGCCCTCAGCCAGCCCGACGGATAAGGCCAACTTTCCTGCCCGGGATGCGTCCGGATGACCGGCGCATGCACTGGCGTTGTATGCAGCCCTTGTCGAAACGCGAGTATCAACTGGCTCGTGGGCATCGCGCTGTGGCCCGTCTTAGCTGGGTCGCGGAGCAAGGCGTGGGCAACCCCGGGAAGCGGTGCGAAATCCTCTCGCCCGCGTACCGTCACGCCCCAAGGAGATGCAACGTTTTTCCAAGTTCATGGCTGGATGCTTGATGCAGGGCCGGTGGCGGTGGTCCGGGTCCCCCCTCCAGGATCTGCTGCACAGTCCACTCCGCCGCCGGCCCCGATCTCGCCGTACGCATATCCTCACCGCCCGAGTACGCTTCCCGGGCCTGGCGCGGACAGGACGGGAACGGCCGCCACTAGGCCAGCCGCTCGGGTCAGCGTTGCCGGCCGTTGGTGTGCGTTGGCTACCCCAAAGATCAAACATTGGAAGGATCGCCGCCCACGGTGGCAGCCGATTACGACGAAGTGCGTTCCGACGTCAAAGAATCCCAGGGCAGTTCCCTTGAAGCGCTACGCTCCGCCCAGGCGCCGAAACCAACAGTGTGGTCCGGGACCTCGAGGAAACCGACGCACTGGACGATACCGTCATCCCGGGCGGAGAGTTCGTCGCGGAGGAACTCGTTGTCCAGGTCGTGCCCGAGGCGGATGACGCGTTTACCTGCCACTCATGCTTCCTGGTCCGTCACCGGTCCCAAATCGCCACCGAACGCGATGGCCACCTCTACTGGTCGAATGTGAAGGCTAGGTCCGAGACATCGGGTGCCCCTGGCCGGAACGGATCACGACCGCTCACGCGACTGAAACGGCCAAAATCCGCAACGGAAAGATTCTCCGGCCGTGGTCGCAACCCTCGGAGTGCAACTTTTGGCCTCCCCTGCGTGCCCGGAAGCGGCCCTGCTCCGGCACCTCTATGACGTCCAGGACCCGGAAGACCTACCGCCGTTCACCCAGCCTGAGGTTTAGGTGAACATGCGTGCCGTCCCGATGTTCCTATGAGTCAAATTGAGCACGCAGTCTGGTTTGACCGCACTCACTTTCCACAAAAGAAGCGTCCGTCGCGGCTTAATTCGAGCCGCTTTGGCATTTAGCTTTAGCGAAAGTTTGCCGGGTTGGCGTACTTCAGGGCCGGTGGCTGTCGATGAGCAGGGTAGCCATGTCCTTGGCGCGGGCAGCGGCGCGGGGGTCACCTTCCGCCGCGGCGACGATGGCTCCCTTGATCAGGATGTGGATTGACCAGGAGAAGTCGTAGGGGTTGTCGAGGCCGGCGGATCTTGCGAGATCGGCGATCTGCTCCCGCGTCTTTTCCAGGTACTGGATGCTCGCCTTCCCGAGAGGGTGGTCCGGACCCATTTCCATCATCACGTGAAGGAAGGAACTGACCTGCACCGCGCCCTGGCGGAACCAGTCGTCAAAGACGTCGAAGACGGTCAGCATGGCCGCCTCGCCGCGGGTCCCGTTCCGGGCGATAGCGTCCTCGATCGCGGCAGTGCGTTCCTGGTACCACTGCTCAAGGAAGGCCAGGACGACGTCGTCCTTGGACTGAAAGTGCCGGTAGAACGTCGCCTTGGCCACCCCTGAAGCACGGATCAGTTCGTCGACTCCTACATCGCGGATCCCCCGCCTGGCGAACAGTTCGTAGGCGACGGCAAGGATCTTCTCCGGGGGACTGCCCGTTGCAGGTCGCCTTGTCTGTCCGGTCCCCTCTGAGGTGTCCACAAACCGGATAATACACGAGCACGAGAATGACCGTTCTGTCTGGGTCTGCCATGAATTCAGTCCTAACGTGACTTCCCAGGACGTTGCAGGAACTGTCCACGCTTGCCTGCCCACGGCTCCTTTGTCGTGGACACTCTTGGAAAAATCGCTAAATCAGTGGACTCACACCGGTGACGCTGCACCGTAGGCTCCTTTTGCCGGGGGAAGCAGAGCCGGCCCCTGGGTTTAGCCGGATAATGGGTGACGAGCCAGGCTTTGCTGTTGAGCTGGACATTGATGCCGGGAACGGTCAACAGCGTTTTTGGTTCTGGTTGCCGGAGGAAACCGGCAAGCGCCTTGGTTCCTTTCTGGCCGACACATCGACACCACCAGCTCCGTAGCAGGTCCTTGGCGGCATCGGTCACAAGGAGACCTGCTGGCGGTGCGGTACAGGTTTCCCTCAAAAAATGAAGTGCCAAGCTTAAGATTCCCAATGGGGCGCAGAGTCCCAGAGACTTCCGTCGTGCAAGAATCGCCGCATGGATGAGGATGAGTGGCAGACAAGGCAACAATTGATGATCCACGATGCCTTGGCACAGGCCATGGATCGGCGTGACGAGGTCTTCCAGATCATTGAAAATTCAGAGGACATAGACGAAGCAATCCGTCGGGTGGGTCAGCTGCTGGGGGTGGGAGAGTTGGGCAGCCGGGCAGTCCTCGACCTGCAGGCCAGAAGATTCACCCGAGACCAGCGTCAGGCCATCGCTTCGTATGCAGAAGAACTTAGATCAAGGTTGCCTGATGGCCGCTGAAAACTTCTTGTTCTTGGTCGATCCCTGGTTCCTCGATCGAATGCGTCCGGATTAGTTGCCGGTAAACGTGGCGCGGCTCAGCCATCCGACTTGGCCGGCTTTCCCCTTGGTGGAGTAGCCCAAGGAGCCGAGTGGCGAGGGTGTATTTCACCCGGTGGCCCTTCTCCGCGGCCGCGGCCGCGGTGCCGAGACCGATGAACAGGTGGGATTTACCGGTCCGGAGTCTCCGATGAGGCCCAGGGACGGGCCCTTGCGCGGGCCCAGGCCCTGCCTGCTGCCACAACCTGGCAGACGGGCTACATCGCGCGAAGCCCAGCGGCCTGCAGCGGCCTCGGGGAGGATGGCGTCAGTTAGCTTTGCTGCGCCCTGCGTTCGCACACATACGCTCGAGAACGCTGACAGCCATGGCGTATTCATCGGCTCCAACACCTGCCGTGCGGTCGCCCCGCGCCGCCTCCACCAAACCCGTCGCCTTGGTGTGCAGTGCGCTGCCCGAGTTGGTGAGCACCAGGAGGCCGTCCTGCAGGAACACCAGCTTTCGTTGAACAAGCGATGCCATGTCCTGTTCGTGGGCGCCCATGCCGTCAGCCTGCGTGAAGGGGCGCAGGGCATTGCCACGGCCGCAGGTGTGGCCGGACCAGAGCTGAGCGTGTTGAGGACCTGCCACTGGCGCCTGGTCAGGCGCAGCCCGGCGAGAGTGGCATCGAGCAACGACTCCAGTGCCGCATCCAGCTGCTTCACCCAATATCCGACAGACCTAATCGCCAAGCCATCGTGGCAGGCCTCAGTGACCCAAACCCACCCCTGCCCCCCGCCGTCGGTCGGCTGCCCGGAACAAGCCAGAAGTGTCAGGTTGAAATCTCGGACCTTCGCAAGGGTGTGTCACGCGCCGACCAGAGCGAACACGCGGGCTGGACTGCCGGTTCCACCAACAATCGGCAGCGGGGCGACGATCAGTCCTGCGCCCGCTGCTGGCAGCTGCGTCAGGTTCCGCAGCGAAGTGACGCCATACTTGTCGTTTCCCAGCAGGTAGTGGTGGGCCGGGAAAGGGGGCTGCTGTCCGGCGGCATTGCCGGCATCAATACCGACGGTTTCCACGCCAACGCCGGACAACACGGACTCCTGGGCGATCCACCGGGCACACTCGACCGTGAATCCGGGGGAGTGGGGGTTGCCGTATTCGTCTTTGTTCAGGAAGGCCTCCCGGGTTTGGGACCGTTGGTCCCATCCTGTGCGGACGAGAAGCCAGCCGCCGTCGGGCAGGGGACCATACTCGGACTCCCATTCTTGAATGTGTTGGATATCGACCAGAAAATCGGGGTCAGCAGCGGCTTCTGCGGCGACGTCGAGGACGACCGCCGGACCTACGAGCCGCGCGGGCTCGATCTGGGCCACGTCCTTGCCTTCGCGTCCTGTGGCCCAGTGGGTAGGGGCGTCCAGGTGGGTTCCAATGTGTTCGCCGGTATGAATGTTGTGGTGCTTCCAGAACGGTCCGGGTTCGTTGTAGGCGGAGACTTCCTCAAGCGAGAAATCGATGAGGTTCACAAACGGCTCCGGCAACTCCAGGGTGGGGGTGGAGGCGGAGAGGGGCGTAGTTAAGTCCACTACTTGCGTTTTAGCCGTCCGAAGGTCTTCAAGAAGGGAAGCCAAGCCCGTGCCCGTGTCCGATACAGCACTACGTTCCATAACAGCTCCTTGGATGTTGATCTTGGCGAGGCGGGGTGAGTTGCCGCGCTGGGATTCGCCTCATGGCGAGTTTCTGCGACGTTAGCAGCAGCACGGGCGGTCGGGAACATCTTGTGGCCCTATTTCGTACCCCTTACCCAAACCCGCATAGGCCCTGGCAGGTTAGGCATTCGACGGTGGCGGCTGTCGGCGTCAGACTGAAGGTGAGTCATCGTGACGGCTGTCACACAAACCGGATCCAAGCTTGAATGCCGCATGCCCCTTTGCGGGGAAGTGGGCGGAGTGGTCCCAGAGTCAGCCCTAAAAAGGCCAAACCAAGTTGGCACCAAGGAGCAACAAAATGTCCCATCATCATCAGCACCAGCCATCGGCTCAGCGCCCTGGAGTCCGGCGGTACGTTGTTGCCTCTCTTGTGGGCAATGCGCTCGAGTGGTACGACTTCTTCCTCTACGCCACAGCATCGGCGGTCGTTTTTGGCCACTTGTTCTTTCCTGCAGACACCGACCCGCTGGTGGGAACTATGGCGGCGTTCGCCGGTTTCGCCGTCGGGTTCGCCGCCCGTCCCGTAGGTGGAATCATCTTCGGCCACATTGGTGACAAACTGGGGCGCAAGCATTCCTTGGTCCTGACACTGTCCATCATGGGCGTCAGTACAGCACTTATGGGCCTGCTGCCGACCTACGCGCAAGTGGGGCTGTGGGCACCGACGCTGCTTATCGTTCTTCGCATCCTGCAGGGTATCGCCGCGGGCGGTGAATGGGGTGGCGGCGTTCTGCTGATCAGCGAAAATGCGAATCATTCACGCCGGGGCATGCTCTCAGCCTTCAGCCAGGGCGGAATCTCCCTCGGATTTGTGTTGTCGTCTCTAGCCTTCTTCTTGGCCCAGCTGCTGCCAGAGCCGGAGTTCCTTGCCTGGGGATGGCGTCTGCCGTTCCTCGTGAGTGTGGTTCTGCTTGGTATTGGCGCCTACATCCGCTTCAAGCTTCCGGAATCCAAGGAATTTAACGAAGTACGTGAGAGCCGTCCCCAGCACCGGGTCCCCGCTCTGGATGCCTTGCGGGCCCATCCCCGCGAAATCCTCGTGGCCATGGGGTTGCGAGTGGCTGAAAACGGCGGCTCGTACATCTTCCTTTCCTTCTCCATCGTCTACGGGGTCCATGTGGGAGTGGAGAAGGGCGTTCTTCTGCTGGCCGTGGCAGTGTCAATGCTGGTTTCTTTTGGCACCTACGTCTTCTTCGGGTACCTCTCTGACCGGATCGGCCGGCGCCCCGTATACGCGTTTGGTGCGATCGGGATGGGCGTGATGGCCTACCCGTTCTTTGCGATGATCGACGCCAACACCCCCGCGGTGGTCATCCTCGCCTTCCTGATCGCTAACGGTGTTTGCCACGGGGCGATGATCGGAACGCAGCCGGCGTTCTTCCATGAACTGTTCTCCGCCGAAGTCCGGTACTCGGGCATGGCAATCGCGCACGAAGTAGCAGCCGTCTTCGCCGGCGGTTTCGCGCCCCTGATCGCCACGGCCTTGTTGCTGAACTCCAATTCCTCCGCGCCGGTGTCGCTGTACCTCATCGGAATGGTAGTCGTAACCCTGATTGCCGTCGCTGCCGCGGGCGGGAAAAAGCGCGCCGATCAGCACCAGGAAACGGGACAGGCAACTGTTGAAAGCGTGTCCTAACGGTCCGCCAGTTCCATCGCAACATTCACAGCCATCAGGAAGGACCGACGTGACGGCCTCCATCATCGGGACAGGACAATCCCCGTACACCCGACACCCCCATGCAGGGACGGACACATCCCACGTTATTGCCCAGGCCGTCCGGAGCGCATTGCTTGAGGCTGGCCTTAAGCCGGGCGACGTTGACGGGTTTGCTGTCTCAAGTTTCACGCTCAACCCCGACCACGCCATCGATCTCGCCTGGCGGATGGGCCTGCGCCTGACCTGGCTGATGCAGGATACAAACGGCGGAGCCAGCGCGGGCGGAATGCTCCAACACGCCGTTCGGGCCATCGAAGCCGGGGACGCCAAAGTCATCGTTCTCGCGGCAGGCGACCTGATGGACGGGGCCGCGTTCTCACGGTTGGTGGCGAGCTACAACCGCGCGACCGAGGACCATCTGGCGCCGTTGCCGATGAGGGGACCGAATGCCTTGTTCGCAATGCTCACGACCCGTCAGATGGAAGCGCTGGGGTTGAGCCGTGAAGATTACGGGCACATCGCCATTGCCCAGCGCCAGTGGGCTGCCGACAACCCCGCGGCCGTCTACCGGAAACCCCTCACCATGGACGATTACCTCAGCGCCCCGGTTGTTGCCACACCATTGGGCCGCTACGACTGCGTGCCCCCGGTAACCGGTGCCGACGCCGTGGTCCTAGTCGCCGAACCGCGCAACGGCACACCACGGGCCAAGGTCCTCACGGTGCGTGCCTCCTATAACGGCGACCAGCAGGCAGGCGACGGACTGGAAACCGGGCTACGAGCATGCGCATCGGCTGGCTGGGAAGAAGCCGGAATCGGCCCGGAGGAGGTGGACCTGGCCTGCGTCTACGACGATTACCCTTCCATGGTCGTGGCCCAGCTCGCAGACCTGGGCGTAATGCCTGCAGGGGAAGACGCCTCCAATTTCATCAAGCGCCACATCTCCACCCGCGACCTGCCAGTGAATACGTCCGGAGGCCAGCTCTCTGCCGGACAGGCAGGAGCCGCCGGCGGAATGCACGGACTTGTGGAGGCGGCCCGCCAGCTCATGGGCACAGCAGGAGCACGTCAAATTCCGGCCCGCCACGCTGTGGTCAGCGGGTATGGCATGGTCCTGTACCGCTATGGCGCCTGCGCCACCATGTCGGTGCTGGAGGCCGGAGCATGAGCGCCCTGGTGCAGGAATGCCGCAGTTGCCGGCACCTTCTTTTCCCCGCCCGGCTGTTCTGCCCACACTGCGGAGGAGACAGCTTCTCAACAGTGGCTGCAGCCCACGGAACCGTGGAGCAGAGCACGACCCTGGCCGATGGCACCGTCCTGGCAACCTTGAGCATCCACCGCGGTCCAATGGTCGTCGCACGCCTTACCGGCTCCGGTGCCCAACCGGGCCAAAGCCTGCCCCTGACCAATGACCCAAACGCCGGTTCCGGCGTCCACGCGTATCTACCTGTCCGCTCCACCGTGAATGAGGATCAGCCATGAATTCGACACTCGCTGAACGCCGCCAACGTCCACTGACCATCCCGCAGATGCTGCTTGAACGCGCTCAGAAAGCTCCATCGGCGCCCCTGTTCCGCTGCGGTGATGTCCGCCGCGACAGCCAGGCCATGGTGGACGCCGTCGCAAGGACCGGAGGAACCCTGCGCGGGGCCGGGATCGAGCGCCATCAAACTGTAGCGCTGATGTCCTCGAACCGGACGGAACTGCTGGACCTGATCCTCGGCTGTGCCTGGATCGGCGCCGTGGCTGTGCCAGTGAATACAGCAAGCCGGGGTGAACAGTTGCGGCACGTGCTGGAGAACTCCGAGGCCTCCCTGGTGGTGGCCGAAGCCGAACTGCTGGCGCACATCGCAGCAGTGGCACCGGCGAGCCTCAAAGAAGTGTGGGTCCTTGACGGACCTGCTCTCGACGTGGAGGCACCCTTCGAGGTGCTCTCGCTTCCGGAACCTGGCCCGGCCGTTGACCCGGTGGGCACGGCCCCGGGCGAGGCGGCCGCCATCCTCTACACATCTGGAACGACAGGGGTATCGAAAGGTGTGTTGTGTCCGCAGGGCCAGTTCTACTGGTGGGCCGTTAACATGTCCGACCAGCTGGGGCTTAGGGCCGATGACGTCCTGTACACCTGCCTGCCGCTGTTTCACACGAACGCCCTCAACGCTTTCATGCAGGCGGTCGAGTGCGGGGGCGAGTACGTCCTGGGCCCCAGGTTCTCCGCATCCCGTTTCTGGACGGACGCGTCGTCGGCCGGAGCCACGGTGACGTATCTCCTGGGAGCCATGGTTGGGATTCTGGCAGGAAAGGATCCCGGGCCCGGCGACCGGGACCACCGCATCCGTGTGGCCCTGTCTCCTGCAACCCCCGCCCGGCTGGTCGAGCCTTTCCGCGACCGGTTCGGAGTGCTGTTGCTTGACGGTTACGGATCGACGGAAACCAACTCGGTGATCGGATCAACCCCGGATCTATGGCGCCCCGGCTACATGGGCAAGGTTCGCCCGGGCTTCTCCATCCGCGTGGTGGACGTCGACGGTGTCCCGCTCCCCAGCGGCGTGGCCGGTGAGCTGCTGATCCGCAGCGACCAGCCCCACGCCATGGCAACCGGCTACCACGCCATGGCCGACGCAACAACGAAGGCGTGGCAGGACCTCTGGTTCCACAGCGGAGACCGGGTAGTCGTCGACGAGGACGGCTGGGTTCGGTTCGTAGACCGGATCAAGGACGTCATCCGTCGCCGCGGGGAAAACATCTCCTCGGTCGAAGTGGAGCAGGCGCTCCGGCAGCACCCTGCCATCCAGGACGCCGCTGTTTACGCCGTCGACTCCGAGTTGGGTGAGGACGAGGTGATGGCCGCACTTGTTCTTCGGGAGCCTGTTGATTTCGGCGAGCTGTGTGAATTCTGCGCTCCACGGCTGGCGTCGTTTGCCATCCCGCGCTTCGTGCGCGTCGTAGACCAACTGCCCCAGACCGAGAACGGCAAGGTTCGCAAGCAGGTGCTCAAAGCAGCGGGCCGCGGGGCTGCCCAGTGGGACCGGGAAGTCGCCCTTTTCCGCCGAACGACCGCAACCGCTGCGCGCTGACCCCGTCAGGGATAAACCTCGTCTCCTTTGGGCCACGGAGCCAGCAAACGGCACCGCGACACGGGCAGCGCGCCAGTAGGATGAAGAAATGGATCTGCGGGCGCTGCTGACCACCCACCTGAAGCTGCGTCATCTTGTGATCGTGCTTGCCATTGCAGAACACGGAAGTCTGGTCCGGGCTGCGGAAGAACTGTATCTGACGCAGCCGGCGATGAGCCGGGCTTTGCGGGAAGCCGAGCACGCTGTGGGAACTTCGCTGTTCGAACGCACCGGTCGCCGCATGGTACCCACGCTGGCCGGGCAGGCGTGCCTCGAGCACGCCAAGGCCATTGTGGGTCATCTGGGTACCCTGCGGCGCCGGGTCGACGAGCTCACAGACCCGGAAGCGGGCGTGGTCCGGGTAGGCGCGCACGTTACCGGCGCGAACCTGCTGCTGCCGCGAGCCGTGGCACGGTTCACCGCCGAGCGGCCCCGGGTGGAGGTCCTGCTGCGGGAGGCGCCGCCCGAAGCCCTGATCCAGGAACTGGGCAGCGGCGATCTGGACCTGCTGGTGGGCAGGGTTACGGATCATCCCAGTACGGCGCGGCTACGGCTGGTCCCGTTATACAGGGAGGACTTCCGCGTCGTTGCTGCACCATGGCACCCCGTGCACGGCCTTCCGGAACCCTCCCTGGAGGATCTGGTCGGGCATCCTTGGGTAGTGCCGCTGGCAAACACTCCGCTCCGCGACGAACTCGAGGAGAACTTCCGCAATGCCGGACTTACGCCTCCCGCACAACGCGTCGAATCCGCAGCTCCTGCCACCGTGCGTACGCTCGTGGCCGAGGAGGGATTCCTTGCCCTCATGCCCGAGTCGATGGCAGTCGCGGAGCCGCTCCTGCAGATGCTGGGACTGCACCTGGCCGGACTAGCCCAACAAGTGGGTCTATTGCTGCACCCAGACAGGCCATTGACGCCCAATGCCGCGATGCTTGCCGGAAAACTCCGCGAAGTGGGCGAGGAGATCGGGCGTGGACTCCTCGGTACCACCCCGCCGGTCCCTTCACAGTGACGGACCGCTCGTGGCCGGCACAGGGTGCATGTTTCAAATTATTGACGATCGTAAAAATCTAGCGATAGCATGGGCTTTAGACGAATCACCCGGCTGCGACACTGACGTCGACCGCTTCCGCTTCCGCGTGTTGCCCCCATGCTGTTCCCAAAGGAGAAGAGACAATGACCGTTTTGACCAGCAGGACCGAAGGCAGCGACGTAGCTAGACCGGACGTTTCGTCGGGCCTTGTGGCCGGCAATGTCAGCGAACTCGTTGGCTATACGCTCGCCCGGCTGGGCGTCGGCCACGTCTTCGGCGTCGTGGGCAGCGGGAATTTTGTGGTGACCAACGCGTTGCGCCGGGCGGGCGTGCCCTACACGGCGGCCCGTCATGAGGGCGGCGCTGCCACCATGGCCGATGCCTACGGGCGGATGTCCGGAAAGGTCGGCGTCGTTTCCACCCATCAAGGCTGCGGGCTGACCAACGCGGTGACCGGAATCGGCGAAGCTGCCAAGAGCCGTACGCCGATGATAGTTGTTACTGCCGATACGGCCGCTTCCGCCATTGGTTCCAACTTCAGGATCGACCAGGACGCCCTGGCCCGCAGCGTTGGAGCAGTGGCCGAGCGAATCCACTCACCCCAGACGGCTGTTGCCGACACGGTCCGGGCATACCGGACGGCAGTAAACGAGCGCCGGACGGTCGTACTGTCCCTGCCCACCGACATCCAGGCGGCGCCGGTGCCCGACGGGAGCGCTGAGCCGGGGCAACTGGCTCCGCCACAGCGGATAGCACCATCGGATTCTGCTGTGGAGCAGTTGGCCGGGCTCATCCGGAATGCCCGGCGGCCGGTTTTTGTGGCCGGGCGTGGCGGCCGAGGGGCGGGACCTGAAATTGCCGCCCTGGCCGAGGCGGCGGGGGCACTCGTGGCAACGTCCGCCGTCGCGCACGGCCTCTTCCAGGGCAACCCCTTCAATCTCGGTATTTCCGGCGGCTTTTCCTCCCCTTTTACGGCCGCTACGATTTCCGAGGCTGATCTGATCGTCGGTTGGGGATGCGCCTTGAACATGTGGACGATGCGCCACGGTTCCCTGATCGGTGCGTCCGCGAAGGTGGCGCAGGTGGATCTTGAGGACCGCGCCCTCGGCGCTAACCGTCCCATCGACCTCGGAGTGCTTGGCGACAGCGCAGAGACTGCAGCTGCTGTGCTTGCCAGGCTTCAGTCAGTCGAGCACCGAGCAGTGGGCCTGCGGACGCCCGATATGGCAGGACAGATTGAACGGCATGCTCGCTGGACCACGGAACAGACAGAAGATCTGTCTACTCCCGAGGCCATTGACCCCCGTGTGCTGAGCCGGGAGATGGACCGCATCCTGCCCGTCGAGAGGATCGTTTCCATCGACTCCGGCAACTTCATGGGCTATCCCAGCGCGTACCTGTCCGTTCCGGATGAATTCGGATTCTGCTTCACGCAGGCTTTCCAGTCGATTGGCCTCGGTTTGTACACGTCCATCGGCGCGGCCAAGGCCCGGCCCGACCGGCTGCCCGTCCTGGGGGCGGGCGACGGCGGCTTCCTCATGGCCATTTCCGAACTGGAAACGCTGGTCCGTGAACGCATCCCCCTCGTGGCGATTGTCTACAACGATTCCGCGTACGGTGCCGAGGTCCACCACTTCGAAGCTGATGATGCAGATATGGAAGTTGTGCGGTTTCCGACGGCGGACATCGCCGCGATCGCACGCGGCTACGGGGCGGCCGGAGTCACCGTCCGCAGTGTTGCCGATCTGGCAGCCGTCGAAGAATGGCTGGCAGGGCCTCGCGATGTGCCGCTCGTCATCGATGCCCGCATTGCTTCCGACGGCGGGGCCTGGTGGCTGGCCGAAGCGTTCAAGGGCCACTGAGCCGGATCACAGCGTCCTTAAAATATGCTTGGGATGACTGCGACCCCGACAGAATCGAAAGCCAATCGAATGAGTGACGTCCCCGCTCCTTTGCTGCCCCAACAGCAGCTCATCCTGACCATTTACGGTCTCTACGGGCGTAGCGGTGGCGGACAGCTTCCCATTTCTGTGCTGATCCAGATGCTCGGCGACCTGGGCCATGATGCCCCCGGCGTCCGCTCGGCCGTCTCGCGCCTGAAGGCCAAGGGAGTGCTGGCGAGCGTCAAGAACGGGGGAGTGGCCCGCTACGAACTCTCCGAGCGTTCACTGAGGCTGATCAATGAGGGCGATGAGCGCATCTTCGCCCCCTACCGTGCAACCACCGGCGCCCCGTGGGTGCTTGCCATCTTTTCCGTGCCTGAGTCGATGCGGGACCGCCGGCACCAGTTGCGCGCTGAGCTGACCAGGTTGGGTTTTGGCTCCATGGGGGCCGGGGTTTGGATCGCTCCCGCGGGAGTGCGTGAAGGCGCGAGGCAGCGGCTCCAAGCCAGGGGGCTGGACCAGTACGTTGAGTTTTTCACCGGCGACTACTCGTCGGATTCAGATATGCGGTCCAAGATTGCCCAATGGTGGGATCTGGAGGCCCTGGAGTCGCAGATTTCGGAGTTTATGGACATCTACGGCGGATCGCTGGAGAACTGGACCGCGCTGGTGGGGGATGATCCTGAAAGGGCGTTGACCGCGTCTTCCGCTGACCTGCGCCGGGATGCCTTCCGCTACTACGTACCGATGCTGACCCTGTGGCGGCGCCTGCCCTACCGCGATCCCGGCCTGCCCCTTGAGTACCTGCCGCAGGGCTGGCAGGGGCCGGAGGCCCGCCGGATCTTCTTCAGCGTCCACCGCCTGATCGCGCCAATGGCGGAGCGGTACGCCATGGCCCTGGTGGAGGAAGCGGAAGCCGCCTAGGACAAAGAGGGATCCGGCTGGCCAACAGGCCAGCCGGATCCCCTTTTATTTCCCCGGGTCAGCGTTCGCTGATCACAGCGATGCCCTGAATTTCAATCAGCGCCTCTTTCTGCCACAGGCGGGTGACGCCGATGCCCGCCATCGCCGGGTACTGCGACCCCGCCATCTCACGCCAGATACGGCCAATTTCGCGGCCGTTGGCCATGTAGTCCTCCACGTCGGTGAGATAAATGGTCACGTTGACCAGGTCCTCTGGCTGGCCCCCGGCCTCCCGCAGCGTGGTGAGGACGTTGGAAAACGCCTGCGTGAACTGCTCGACAATGCCGCCGGGAACGATGTTCATGTTCTTGTCCAGGGCTGTCTGGCCGCCCAGGAACACCATGTTTCCGGCGAGCATCCCGTGCGCGAATCCGGACGGTTTGGGAAGCGACTCCGGGTTGATTGTCTTGTGGCCCATGCTGTTCCTCCTGGTGGGGTGGCTCCTGAAAAAAGTTCCGGAAAGGCTCTGTGCAGATCAATTCCGCCGTGCTACGTTGAGCATATGTGACGATCGTAAAAAAGTCGACACATCATTCTCGAAGGGACTTAGACCATGAAACTCGCCACCTTGCGCACGGCAGGACAGGGAACGACGGCGGCACTCGCCACGGGTGCCGACGCTTACGTTGCCCTCCCTGCCTCTGACGTCGGGGAGCTGCTGGCCCGCCCGGATTGGCGGGACGTGGTTCGGGTAGCCGCCACTGCTCCCGAGCGGGTCATGATTGAGGCCGAGGCCGTTGACTTCGCTCCTCTTCTTCCCCAGGCCGGCAAGGTCATTTGCTGCGGCCTCAACTACGCGGACCACATCCAGGAGATGGGCCGGGAACTTCCCGAATATCCCACTCTCTTCGCCAAGTACGCAGACACTTTGGTGGGCGCGACTGACACCATCGAGGTCCGCGGAAGCGACCGTGTCGACTGGGAAGCCGAGCTGGCCGTCGTCGTCGGCTCCGAACTTTCCCGCGCAGACGAGAAGCAGGCCGAAGCGGCGATAGCCGGCTACGCCGTGGCAAATGACGTGTCGATGCGTGACTGGCAGAACCGGACACTGCAGTGGTTCCAGGGCAAGGCGTTCGACGGAACCACCCCTGTTGGTCCGGTCATGGTGACCCCTGACGAGGTCGGCGGGCCGTTTGACGTCGTCGGTTACGTGAATGGTGACGTCGTCCAGAAGGGCAACACGGGCACTCTGGTGTTCGGCCCGGCAAAACTTCTTTCCTACATTTCCCAGTTCACCACGCTGCGTGCCGGCGACCTCGTTCTGACCGGAACCCCCGGGGGCGTGGGCATGGGCATGACACCGCCCCGTTTCCTGAATGACGGCGATGTACTCACCACCGAAATCACCGGCATCGGACGCCTTGAAAACATCGTCCGCATCCGTCCAGCATCAATCAAGGAGTGACTCCCATGAACCAGACAGCTACCGATTACCGCCTCGAGGGCGACAACTCCATCTACGCGCAGACAGACGGCAAAGTAGTCCCCGTGGTGACGCGCGCGGGACAGGAAGACACCAACACCGCCCAGTCCGGGGACTGCATCCGCGTCTCGGGAGTCAGCATCCAGCACACTCCGGCCACGAAGATCTGGTTCGGACAGGTATCCAATACTCCGGGCTACCGCTCGTTGCCGCACCACCACGGCGAGGCCGAGACCGGCGGCTATGTGCTGCGCGGCCACGGGCGCATCTACTTCGGTGAGAACTACCAGGAATTCCTTGACATGAAGGCCGGCGACTGGGTGTTCGTCCCCCCGTTCATGCCCCACGTGGAGGCGAACATGTCCGTGACGGAAGAGCTGGTGTGGCTCACCGCCCGCACCCCGGAGAACCTCGTGGTCAACCTTGAGGACGTCCCCGACGAGACGCTCGCCGACTACCGCAGGGCATAGCCGCAATGATCACTGGAACCCTGACCTCGGAGACTTTCCTGAATGCCGTGGAGCTCACGCGCGTGCCGGAGGAAGTCTACGACGAGGCCTATGAGGCAACCACCCAGTACGTGCCGTGGCCCAAGGCTTACGGCGGCGACATGGTGGCGCAGGCCGCCGCGGCGATGATGCGCTCGGTCGATGACGACAGGGCGCTGCACTCCATGCACAGCTACTTCATGCGGCCGGTCGACGTCGGATCAAGCGTCCGCTACGAAGTGGAGCGGTTGCGCGACGGACGCGGATACTCCACCCGGACGGTGCGGGGCTTCCAGAACGGCAAGCCTGTCTATGCCGCGATGGGCTCTTTCCAGGTTCCCGAAGACGGGCCGGACTTCCAACCTGAGGCTCCCGCCGCCGTCGACCCTGAAACACTGCGCAGCGCGGCTGAGGCACTGGACGAAGCGGCTGGCCCGGCCGCAGAATACTGGTCCACGGGCCGCAGTTTCGACATGCGCCACGTTCCGGGCCCCGTCTACATCGACCTGGAGGGCGGGCCGGTCCCGCAACAGGCCATCTGGGTGAAAGCCTTCGACGCCCTGCCGGACGGCGCAGACCTTCACCGCGCCGCCCTGGCCTACGTGTGCGACTACACCATCCTGGAGCCACTCCTGCGGGTTAACGGCCTGCACTGGTCCAGTCCTGGGCTTGCCACCGCCAGCCTCGACCACTCCATGTGGTTCCACCGTGAAGGCCGCGCCGACGAATGGGTCCTTTACGCACAGGAAGCCGTCTCCGGGCAAAGCAACAGGGGCCTCGCTACGGGCCGCTTCTTCGACCGGCAGGGAAGGCTCCTTGCCACTGTCGCGCAGGAAGGCATGATCCGACCCGGGGCTTGATTTTTCCCACTCGAATCCATCAGCTTCACCGACGCACAACTGAAAGGAACGGCCATGCGCATGACGCCATCGGCCCACGTGGACACGTTCACCCGCGACCACCTGCCGCCCGCCAACCTCTGGCCGGCGCTCGAATTCCCGCTCCCCGAGCTCCAGTACCAGGAACGGCTCAACGCCGCCGTTGCCCTCATCGACAGCGCCGTCGTTGAGCACGGTGCGGACCGGCCCGCGCTGCGGACCCCGGACGGCACCGTCTGGACCTACGCCGAACTCCAGCAGCGCGCCAACCAGGTGGCCCAGGTCCTGACCGAGGACCACGGCGTAGTGCCTGGAAACCGCGTGCTGCTGCGCGGGCCCAACAACCCCTGGATTGTTGCTGCCTGGCTGGGCGTGCTGAAGGCAGGCGCAGTGGTGGTCACCACCATGCCCATGCTGCGTTCCACCGAGGTCGCCTCGCTGATCCGGCTCACCAAGCCCGTAGTGGCCATCTCGGACCACCGCTTCATCGCCGAGCTCGCCGCGGCAGCAGGGGAGGACGTCACCGTCCTTGCCTACGGAAGCGACGACGACGGCGACCTCACCGCGCGCTGCGCAGCCAAGAGCGGACAGTTCAACGCCGTAGATACCGCCGCCGACGACGTCGCACTCCTGGGCCCGACGTCGGGCACCACCGGCGTGCCGAAGGTGACCATGCACTTCCACCGCGACATCCTGGCCAATGCCGACACCTTCGCCCGGCACATCCTGCAACCCACCGCGGACGACGTGTTCGCCGGTTCACCGCCGCTTGCCTTCACGTTCGGATTGGGCGGGCTGGTGGTCTTCCCGCTCCGGTTCGGTGCGTCGGCGTTGCTGACCGAAAAGGCCGGCCCGGTGGAGCTGGCTGAACATGCGGCGGCTGCCGGGGCAACGGTGCTGTTCACAGCGCCCACCGCGTACCGGGCGATCCTCAAGGAGAACCGGGGTGACCTGCTCCGCGGCCTGCGGATGGCCGTGTCCGCGGGCGAGCACCTGTCCAAGGAGACATGGGAAGCCGTTCGCGACGCAACCGGCCTGCGCCTGGTGAACGGCATCGGCTCCACTGAAATGCTGCACGTCTTCATCTCCGCCGCCGGCGATGACATCCGGCCGGGCTCCACCGGCCGGGCTGTGCCGGGCTTTAGGGCAACCATCCTGGACTACGACGGCAACGAGCTCGGGCCCGGTCAGGCCGGACGCCTGGCGGTTATCGGTCCCACCGGCTGCCGCTACCTGGACGATGAACGTCAGGCCAATTACGTCGTCCGGGGCTGGAATGTCACCGGGGACACCTTCACCAGGGACGAGGACGGGTACTTTACGTACCAGGCCCGGTCGGACAACATGATCGTCTCCTCCGGCTACAACATCGGCGCACCCGAAGTGGAGGCGGCCATCGACCAGCATCCGGATGTTGTGGAGAACGCCGTGATCGGCCGTCCCGACCCCGAGCGCGGCAGCATTGTCTGCGCGTTTGTCGTCCTGCGCGACGGCGTCACCGGCGACGCCGAAAAGCGCAAGGACATCCAGGACTTCGTCAAGGCCACCATCGCCCCCTACAAATACCCCAGGGACATCCGGTTCGTCACTGAGCTGCCGCGCAATCCCAGCGGCAAGCTGCAGCACTTCAAACTCCGCGACTCCATCGCGAACCAGACCCAAGAACTCACCCCCGCCGGCCAGAGCCAGGCGTGAGAAGGAGCAGGACCATGAAAATCGCAATCGTTGGAGGCGGCCCGGGCGGCCTCTACTTCGCAGCATTGATGAAGCAACTGGACCCGTCCCACGAAATCACCCTCTGGGAACGAAACGCTGCCAGCGACACCTTTGGTTTCGGCGTCGTCTTTTCCGACGAAACCCTGGGCGGAATCGGCAACGCGGACCCCGTGGTCGCCGACTACATGAGCCGCCGCTTCGCCCGCTGGGCCGACATCGATATCCACTTCGGCGGACAGATGATCAGCGTGGGTGGCCAGGGTTTCGCCGCCATGAGCCGCAAGGAACTCCTGGAGCTGCTCCAGCGACGCTGCGCCGAGCTCAACGTTGACCTGCGCTTCCAGACCATGGCGCCCGCCATTGAGGAACTCGAAGCCAACTATGATCTGGTGCTGGCCGCCGACGGCGTCAACTCGCAGATCAGGGCAAAGTACGCAGAGTCTTTCGGGCCAGACCTCGATCCACGCACCAACAAGTACATGTGGCTCGGCACGGACCAGGTGTTCGAGGCCTTCAAGTTCTTCGTGAAGGAAACCGAGTGGGGCGTCATGCAGATCCACGGTTACCCCTACTCGGACGAGGGCTCAACCTTCATCGTGGAAATGCACGAGGACGTCTGGCGCGCCGCCGGTTTCGACGAGACTGCCAACGACGTTTTCCCGCCGGGTGTTTCCGACGAGAAGGCAATCGCCAAGATTCAGTCGATCTTTGCTGAGGAACTGGACGGCTACGAAGTCCTGTCCAACAACTCCAAGTGGCTGAACTTCAACACCGTCCGCAACCAGAGCTGGCGCAAGGACAACGTCGTCCTGGTGGGGGACGCTGCCCACACCGCACACTTCTCCATCGGCTCAGGCACGAAGCTGGCCATGGAAGACTCACTGGCCCTGGCCGCCTGCCTGCACGAACATCCCGACGTGGAATCCGCGCTGGCCGCCTACGAAGCCGAGCGCCGGCCCGTAGTGGCCTCCACCCAGCGTGCTGCACAGGCGTCCCTTGAATGGTTCGAACGCATTGGCCAGTACAAGGATCAGGACCCGACGCAGTTCGCGTTCAACCTGCTGACCCGCAGCCGCCGCATCACGCAGGAAAACCTGCGCCTTCGCGACCCGGAGTTCGCCGACGCCGTGGACCGGAACTTCGCCGAATCGCAGGGACTGACGCAGGTTGCACCGGCCATGTTCCAGCCCTTCCGCATCGGCGGACTGGAACTGAAGAACCGTATCGTGGTGTCCCCGATGGACATGTACTCGGCGGTGGATGGAATTCCGGGAGACTTCCACAAGGTCCACCTCGGTTCCAAGGCCCTGGGCGGCGCAGGCCTGGTCATGACCGAAATGGTCTGTGTCTCGGCGGCCGGACGCATCACGCCAGGCTGCACCGGCCTGTACACGGACAGCCAGCGGGACAGCTGGAAGGAGATCGTGGACTTCGTCCACAGCCAGTCCAGCGCCAAGATGGGCGCCCAGATCGGCCACTCCGGCCGCAAGGGCTCCACCAAGCTCATGTGGGAGGGCATCGACGAACCATTGGAAACCGGCAACTGGCAGGCGGTGGGCCCCTCGGCCATCGCCTACGGCCCCCACAACCAGATGCCGGCCGAGCTGGACCGCGCCGGCATGGACGCCATCAAGGAAGAGTTCGTCGCCGCGACGCTCCGGGCCGAGCAGGCGGGTTTCGACCTCCTCGAGGTCCACGCCGCCCACGGCTACCTGCTGTCCTCCTTCCTCTCACCCATTTCCAACAAGCGGACCGACGAATACGGCGGCAGCCTGGAGAACCGGCTGCGGTTCCCGCTGGAAGTGTTCGACGCCGTCCGCGCGGCCTGGCCCGCCGGCAAGCCGGTGACGGTGCGCATCTCGGCAACGGACTGGATCGAGGGCGGCAACACCTCCGACGATTCCGTCGAAATCGCCCGCGCCTTCGTAGCCCACGGTGCAGCCGGCCTCGACGTCTCCACCGGGCAGGTCGCCAAGGAGGAAAAGCCCGCCTTCGGCCGCAGCTACCAGACGCCGTTCGCTGACCGCATCCGCCAGGGAGTAGCCGCCCCGGCAGGGGTGGCAGTCATCGCCGTCGGCGCCATCTCCAGCTACGACGACGTCAACTCCATCCTCCTCGCCGGCCGGGCAGACCTCATCGCACTTGGCCGGACGCACCTGTACGACCCCCAGTGGACCCTCCACGCCGCAGCCGAGCAGGAATACAACGGGCCAGGCGCACAGTGGATCCCGCAGTTCCGGGCCGGCCGCCGCAAGCCGCCGAGCTCCCGCACCGACGCAGTACGTCCCCGCCTGTCCCTACTGAAGGAACCAGATGCTGAAGTCACCAACCCGCACCTTCGCTGGACGCCCGCTTCCTCTTCGGCATCGGTCCTGGTGAAGTAGCCATGGCAAACGCACCCGTCACCGATTGGAAAGTCCCCAGCCGGACCACCGGTTTGGTTCTCTTCTGCTGCTGGCTGGCCATCCTGGCCGAAGGTTACGACGTCGGCGTCCTCGGCGCCGTCCTGCCGGCCCTGGCCGAGTACAAGGAATGGAACCTCAGCCCGCTCGCGCTTGGTGGACTGGGATCCTACGCCCTGATCGGCATGCTGATCGGTGCCCTGTTCATCGGCACCCTGAGCGACCTTGTGGGCCGCAAGAAGATGCTGCTGGCATCCATGGCGATCTTCACCCTGACCCAAATTGGCGCCGCATGGGCGCCCACCCCCGAACTGTTCGGACTCTTCCGCCTGATCGGCGGGCTGGGCATGGGCGGCGTCATCCCTGTCGCTGCCGCCCTGACCATTGAGTACTCGGCCCCGAACAAGCGCTCCTTCAACTATGGCCTCATGTACTCCGGCTACTCCCTGGGCATCGTCGCTGCCGCCCTGGCCGCGCTTTTCGTACTGCCGCTCGGCGGATGGCGGGCAGTGATCGCGATCGGCGCAGCACCGATCGTGCTGCTCCCCATCATCTGGAAGCTTCTACCCGAATCGCTGGAGTACCTCGAGACCAAGGGCCGGAGGTCCGAAGCAAAAGCTCTTGCCTTCAAGCTCAAAATTGCCAACTACACCCCGATGGCAGCACCGGCACCGGCTGCCTCCAGCACAGAGGCCGAGCCGTGGTGGAAGACGATCACCACCATGTTCTCCGCGAAATACCTCAGGTCCACCGTCTTCTTCTGGATCTCGCTGTTCTGTGGCCTGGTCCTCGTGTACGGACTCAACACCTGGCTGCCGAGCATCATGAAGAAAGCCGGATACGACCTCGGCTCGTCCCTCACGTTCCTCTTGGTCTTCAGCCTTGCTTCAGCCATCGGCGGCCTCATCCTGGGCCGCGCCGCAGACAAGTACGGCAAGAAGCTCATCCTTGTGGTGTTCTACATCCTCGGCGGCCTGGGCATCATGCTGCTGGTCTTCCCGAACACCATGGTGGTCAACCTGCTGTTCGTCGCCTTCGCAGGTGTGGGTTCCATATCCACGTCACTGGTCCTCACGGGCTACATCGCCGACTACTATCCGGCCAAAATCCGCGGCACAGCCACAGGATGGGCATTGAGCTTCGCCCGCCTCGGCGCCATCTCCGGGCCATTGATCGGCGGATGGATTGCAGGCTCTAAACTGCCCTTTGAGGCCAACTTTGCGATTTTCGCCGGCATTGCAGTGCTGGCAGCCGCGGCGGTGGCCATGATCCCCAAACCGCTGGCGGAAGCGGCTGGTACTCCGTCGAGCGAGCCGGAGGAAGAGAACGCCGGCATCGGAACACACTAGGAGCAGCATGGATCACACTGAGGCAGAGGGAAACGCGGGTTTTCCGCAGGCGAGCGTTGAGCGGACCGTGGAGTGGGTCGACACGGATGCATCGGGCCACCAGCACAACTCTGCGATCCTCCGGTGGGTTGAGGCGGCAGAGGCGGAGCTATTCCGCAAGCTGGATCTGCCGGACTATTTCCCCAGCGCCCCCCGTGTCCAGCAAGTGATCAACTACAAGGCGAAGTTGTGGTTCGGCCAACGTGTGACGGCAACAGTGAAAATCAACAAGCTTGGCCGGACCTCGCTTACCATGGGCTTCGAAGTCCGGTCCGAACCATCTGGCGCTCCCACCGGCGGAACTCCGGAGACCGGTACCGTTGCCGCGTTCGGTACATTCACCACGGCGCATGTCCCGGCGGGGGCCTCGACCGCGCAGCCCTGGCCTGAGCACTTCGTCAGGGCTGTGCGGAGATGACCTCGGCAAGGGACCTCATGCCAAGCTGGTTACGGCCAGCGTCGGCGCTGATTGCAATGCGCGCCGCTGGCCGCACGCATGCGCACCGACTCACCCGTGCCGCCTTAACCCCGGCGCAGATAACCCTGGCGCTGACGCCGCCGTGGTGACGGCAGATGTGCAGGCCTGGCCAACCGAGAGAAACGTGCCCGTTCCTACGCAGGGCGCCTTTGCAGTCGATGTACGGGTCGTGGGCGATCACGTCATGCCCAGTGCTTGGGCCGTCGTCTTGCCGATCGGGCCAAATCCGATAACGCCCAGGGCGTCGCCGGTGAGCTCGCGGCCGTTCGTCTGGGTCCCAGCCGCCGGCCCTGATGCTGGCCAGGTTCTGAGGAATCAGCCGCGCGCAGTTGAGCATCAGCGCCAAGGCGTGTTCGGCGATGCTGATGCGGTTCGCACCGGGTGTGAAGGTCACGGCGCCGCCATTTTTTGTGGCTGCAGTGACGTCGATGCTGTTGTATCCAACCCCGCAGCGACCGAAGACCATCAGGTGCGGGGCGGCGTCGATGACCTCGGCGGTGAAGGCGTCCGTGCCGGCGACAATGGCGTCGACATCCTTGACGTAGTCGATCAGTTCTTCGCCGGTGCGGAGCCGGTCCTGGTACTTGGAGAAAACGACGTCGAAGCCGGCGTCCTGCGGCATCCGGTCAACTTCTCCGCCGGGTTGAAGATAGGCGGTGGTCGCGAGCACCCGTGGGGCTGCCATGGGGCGTTCCTCCAGTCGCGGCACTGCGCCGCATCATTCGGCTCGCTTTCCGTTCCGTTCGGCGCGAGCCGGTTATCGGGGATAGTCGGACACACTGGTCGTGGATCCGCGGATCACCGGTCGCCCTTGGTGTCCGGGCGTGCAAGCCGTCGTGGAGGCGTTGCCGGTCCTGCTGTCCGCCTTTTGACGGGGTGGCGTGCGCTCTCCAGGTTGCGCTTCTGTGCTGCCGGCGATGGTGCCGGCAGCACAGAAGCGCAGTCCGCTGGTTCCTAGTGACTGGAGGCTGGTACCCAGACACGCATGGTGGAGGGGCCGCGGTTTGCCCAGAGGAAGTAGGGGGTGAAGGTGAGTGCAACTTCCTGCGCCTTCACCGCACAGCCGGGTGATCGCCGGGTACTGCCGGCCCCATTTGGTCGAGAACCCGACGAAGCGTTCCTTCGCTGCGGCCTCGGAGGGTGCCGTGTAGACCGGGCGAAGGTCACGGGACATCTCGTCCCAGTACTGCCGGGGCCGAAGCAGTACGCATCACCACCGTCCGGGCTGAGTCAAGGAGTCAACGAATACGGGGCAGTCCCTGTCCCCCAAAATCGGTGGGCCCGCGCTGGAATGCTGGGGTGGTGTCGAGAACATCCGTCCTGCCCCGGCCTGGTTGTGAAGGGATGCGCTATCCTGCACGAGGGTTATCGGATACCAGGGCCGCGGGAGGTGCCCCGGTGCCCGCCGGCATATCCGGGCACGTCCGCTGGTAGGGCCGTCCGGGTACCAGGGCAGTCCACTCGCTCATCGTCATGTTTCGATTGACCAGTGCGCAGCCAGCTTGGGCCCAAGACGAGAAGCCCAGGTCCCACAGACGGGCGTTTCTGTCCCAGCTCGAGGACGCGACGAACTTGCTGTCGGGGCTGAACGCAACCCCGGTGACCTCCATGTTGTGCCCACTGAGAGTGACAGAGGGAGACTGCGTGGAAGCGACGTCCCAGACGCGGACCGTCCGGTCGTCGCTCCCGGAGGCGATCAGCCGACCGTCGGGGCTAAAAGCGACGCTTCGCACGACGTCAGTGTGCCCGCTGAGCGGCGCACCCATCCTTTTTCCGGTGGCCGCATCCCAAAGCAAGACGTTGTTATCGGAACCGCCGGAGGCCAGCACACGCCCGTCGGGGCTGAAGGCCACCCCGTAGACGGGTCCTTGGTGGCCGGTCAGAGGTCCGACCGATCGTCCCGAAGCCGGGTTCCAGATACGGACCGTGCCGTCATCCGATGCGGATGCCATTGCACCGTCCGGGCTAAACGCGATGCCGTTCACGCCCTCGAAATGGCTGAGCTGCGGAACCGAGCGGCGCTCTCGCGACGTTACCCTCCAGGTCTGCACGGTCCCATCGTCGACAGCTACGGCGACCTGCTCACCGTCCGGGCTGAACGCCACGTCGGATAGCGCACCGCTAGCCGCGATGGGGGGGCCAAGGAGGTCGCCGGTCCCAGCATTCCAGAGCTTCAGCACGCCGTCGCCGCTGACTGAGGCGAGAGTGTGTTCGTCCGGGCTGAACGCTACGGCGTTCACCTCCGAGTTATGACGTAGGGCCGGACCGCGGCGTTTCCCGGAGGCAACGTCCCACAGCTGCGCAGTACGGTCCACACTTGCGGTGGCCATCATGTCTCCAACAGGACTCATCGCGACGTCTTGAACGTAATCTAGGTGACCCAGATAGGCGCGACTGACCGAATAAATCTCCGCGACATCCCAGAGCCGCACCGCGCCATCCCAACTCGCCGTGGCAAGCGAAGCCCCGTCGGGACTGAAAGCCACGCCCTCGACGTCTTGGGTGGAACCGAGGAGTGGCAGGCCTGCGGAATGGCGGCTTGCCACCGTCCACAAGGTCACAGTGTGGTCCGCATTCGACGAGGCGAGGAGGTGACCGTCCGCGCTGAAGGCCAGACCGCGCACCTCCCCGCCGCCGCTCGCCAGCGGGCCGCCGATGGCCTGGCCGGCATCGGGCTCCCACAGCCGCGTGTTTCCGTCGCTCCCGCCCGAAGCCAAGATCCGGCCATCCGGGCTGAACGCGACCGTCAGGACCTTCTGGCCGTTCACGAACTCTTTTAACAGTTTGCCGGACTCGGAGTCGTATGTCCGCACGATTCCGTCTTTCCCCGCGGCCGCTACCACTCCGTTTCGGCTGAACGCCGTGCCGTAGACCGCGCCGATAGTGCCGGTCAGGGGCCGGCCGCGGAGCCGGCGAGACGTGGTGTCCCAAACCTTCACTTGGCCGTCATCGCCTGCTGACGCCAGCATGCGACCGTCTGGGCTGAACGCCACATCCCACACCCACGATCCGTGCTCCAGAGCGGCATCTTCCTTGCGGCCGGTGCCCAGGTCCCAGATCCGAATCTTCCCATTGCGGTCTCCGGCGGCTACTCGGTGGCCATCGGGACTGAATGCCACGCTCCACACCTCCGCCTTTCCTGCTAGAATGCCGAACTCGTGGCCCGTGGCCGCGTCCCATAACCGAACCGTCGTGTCGCCCCCGCCGGACGCCAGTACCTTGCCGTCAGGGCTGAACGCCACGTCATGCACCTGGCCGGTGTGTGCGAGCAGCATCCGGGAAGGATGGGTAACCCGCGCCAACGCGGTCACCAAACCCGGCGCCGGTGGTGCGGACTCGCCACCCAGACTGAGGGCCTGCAGCCCGGCAAGGATCGCGGTGTGCGGTTGTGAGCCGACCAGCCCATTCGCTGCCGCCGCCAACTGCCGGCTTAGTGCAAGGTCGGCCTGCCTCTGTGCCTCTATGTTCCGCTGCCACGCCACAGCACCCGCGGCGAACGCGAGAGCGAGGAAGACGGCGAGACATCCCACCAGGATTCGCCGACGGCGGTTCGATCGGCGCGCCGCCTGCAGCTCTCGCGCGGCAAGTTCGCGGCTTCTCTCCAGGAAACGGCGTCCGAGGGGGCTCAGGTCTGGCAGACGCTCTTCGGACCAGCGGTCGAAAGCAGCCAGTCGCCCACCGCGCAATAGGAAGGACTCGTCTGCGCCGCCCTGCTCCCAATCTGCGGCGAGACGATCGAGCTCCGAACGCCGCTCCAGCCATTCCCGAGCCTCGCCGATCGCCCTGCACAGCGGCGGCCACTGCCGCAACAGCGCCTCGTGTGCCACGTCGATGACGCCCTGCCCGCCGCCGTTCGTGCGCTTCCTGTCGTCAGCAGCCGTTGTCGTGTCTGCAGCACTGGTGAGCAGGCGTGCCTCGACGAACGTGTCGACGACGATGCACTCGTCCGGCACGAGGCTTCGGCGCTGAACCCGCCGCCGGGTGGGCTCACCGCGCCGCTCCACCGACACAAGCTTGAGCAAGGTGGGCAGGACCCGGGAGCCAAGACCGCGCCGTGTCAGTTCGTCGAGGATCTGGTCGGCGCGTCTCGTCAGGGCACCGACCACGCCGCCAATGGCCTCGTATTCGCTGCCGTCGATCCTTCCATCAACTCCAAATCGCTCATAAAGTACTCTGAGCGTGTAGGCCATAAGCGGCAGCGCGTCGCCCCCCTCCGCGTCCCGTGCAATCCGTTCGACAAGGCCGGGCTCGTAATCCACGCCGGCACGTTGCGCAGGCCCGGCAATGACTTCGGACAGCCGTGAGCGGCTGAGCGGCTCCACCACCAGTGAGTCGTTCATCGCCTCGCAGAGTCCGGCCCGCTCAGGAGCGGTCGACAGGAACTCCGAACGAACCGTCGCGACGACCCATACCGGGGAACCTTCGCGGGCCACAGCTCCCGAGAGCAGATTCAGGAACGCTTCCTGCTCACGCGGCCCACTGAGCGTCAGCAGCTCCTCCGCCTGGTCGATGACCACAAGCACTCTCGGTCGTTCCGAGCCGGGGCTGACGTTTAGCTCGGCGAGCTCTGTGGCCAGATCGAGGAGGGCCTGTGGGCCCTGCTCAAGGCGGGTCGCCACATCGACGCGGGAGTACATGCGTCCGTGGACGGCGAAGCGGTCCGCCAGACAGGCGGCTAGTTGCTGCCTGGGATGTGACCCGGGCCGCAGTGGTGGCAGGATCACCCAATGCTGGCTAAGCTTCACCATGCGGGGCAACAGCCCTGCCCGCAGTAACGAGGACTTGCCGCTGCCCGAGGGGCCCACGATGGCGACGAACCGGCCGGTTGCGCGCTGCAGGGTCGGTTGCAGCAGCTCGAGGAGTCTGCCGACCTCCGGACCACGGCCAAAGAAGACCGCAGCATCGTTCGCCTCGAAGGGCCTTAGCCCTGGGTACGGGGATCGATTGGGATCCCAGGCGAAGGACTCAGCCGGGTCGAGGCCGGCAGCCAACAGCCCGTGCCGCAGGCGGCTCAGTGCATGATCTCCGTCGGCAAAATCAATCCATTGCACGTCGTCGAGCAGGTTAAGCCGCGCGCCTGACTCCACGCGGACGGGGATCACGGCTTTGCCCAGTGCCCGGGCCAGACTTACCTCCGCGAAGCACCAACGCGACGTGGTCGACGCCGCGCTGGCCAGGAAGAGGACACCGTCACATTTGCGCAACTGGGCGTAGAGTTCGCGCTCCCAGTCCCGGCCGGCGCGAATGCCGTCGTCGGCGTCGAAGTCCATGAACAGCGCAGCATACCCCTGGGCCCTCAGCCAGTCGCGCACCTTCTCCGCGGGTTCGTGGTCCCGTGAGCTGTGACTCACGAAGAGCGACGTCATGTCGACCTCGGAGCCTCTACGCGGGCACGCTGCTCCATCCGCGTCACTTGCGGGGCGGCAAGACGAATTCGATGCACTTAGGGCTGCTGGAATCGCAGTTCTCCGGGTAGATCAGGTACACCATCTGATTCAACCGGAACTTATGGTTGGAATCGCGGCACTTGTAGTCACTTGGTGTGACGGTGCTGGGATCCTTGGTGGGCCTCTCGCAGGAGAACTCGTGGGGATTCACGACGTCGCCACCGAGATAGTCGCCGCCGCGAGGTAAATAATCTGTGTCGTCCGATTGGTTCTTGGTAGTGAGGAGTTGTCTGAAGTGTTTAGCCTGACAGTTGTAGGTTTCGTACTTGTCCGACCACACACACCTCATCTTGACAGGCGGCACAGTTCGACCCCCCTCCAGGTTGAACACATTCGCCACCACGGAGACCTTTGAGCCTTTCTTATTATGGTTGGCGGAGGCCGAGTCGGAGCTCGTAAGCGCCACGAAACCCGCCAACATCATCGCCGTCAAGGCCGCAAAGAACAGGGCGGACCACCGTCCCCTCGCCGTGTGACCTGGCTTCGTCATCTCACCCCCGAAGTGAAATGTTTCAACTGGTGGGTTGGAACAAGCGTCATTTTTGGATGCGGTGGACTTAGAAAGAGCCGTTTCCGGCGATGAATCACGCATCACTTGCTCCAATCTGAGGGGCATAAAGTCCCTTCAGAGTGAAGCTATCAAAACCGCCGTTATTCCAGCGTTACTCTTGACGCTTTCCCAACAGGGGGAACTATGCACGGTCCTGTCGTTGGCGCGATCCCGCGAGCGTCTGCTCTCTGGGGTCACAGAAAGCCGGGTTCGGCGTGGGCTCCAAGAACGGCTTGCTCGTCGTGGCTATGGCGCTACCCCGCGGGAGGACAGCCCCGCTGCGCCCGACCGGCCCTGCCGGTCGCGGCGTACTACTCCGCACAGGGCGAACCCATCCCGTATGGGCGGCGGTCGGGCGATGACGATACTCCGGAGATCTCCTACAGTGTGGACAGCCATCCCGAGCGGTTTGCCGGGCTCCACGTCGTCGCCCGGGCACTGATCGGGTACCTGTCTGCCGTGTACGACGTCGGATTCGACAGTGATCCGGCCCACGCGGCGGATCTGCTCAGGGATGATCAGGACACGGTGGAGGCGGTGCGGGTCACGTCGCGGAGGCCCGGCACGGCGCCGGTGACGTTTGTCTTCACCGGGTATCCGGGAGTTATGGTGTGCACGCGGGGGTGTTGCATGACTTCTCGTTTCCGGTGTGCGGCTGTGATGCATGTGACCAGACCGCAAGGTCCGAGGCGGACCGGTTGGAATTGCTGGTGTTGGCGGTGGCCGGTGGCAGTTACAGCGAAGGCTATCCGCTGGGCAGCCGACGATGGATGGACTATGGACTGACTGCGGTGGACGGTTCCGCTACTGAAGGCGGCCGCAGCGAATCCGGCTCGGTGTCAGTTGCACGGCTTCGGGACGCAGGGACCCGGCTCCGGGACATCGTTGACGGATGGCGCCCCTGGCCCCTGCGCGGGACCTGAACCCGAGACAAGCCCGGACTCGGGCCCTTCTGCCCTGACGTCGAGCAGCGCTGGTCCGCCGGTCCCGCGGTGCAATCCGGGGGATGGGGTCAGTTCTTGCAGGTCACGTTGAGGTGGAAGGGTGCGTCGCTGAGTCCTCCGCTGAGGTTTTTGGTTGCGATGTAGACGCCTTTGCTGCTTACGTGGCCGCCTGCGGTGAAGACCAGGTGTGGGCGGAAGACCAGTTGGTCGCCTGGGTGGCCGATGATGGCGGTGTAGCGCATTTGCTGACGTTGGTTTTGAAGGTGACCTCGTAGCGTACTAGCCCGAGTCTGGTCGCGGACTGTGCCGTGCCGCGGATCAGTGTCCGGTTACAGTCCATGCGCGGCCGCCCCTAAGATCGACCACGATGATGTTCGACGTGCGTGCGCGCTTCAGTCCCTTGATGATGTGTTGCGCCGGAGTCTCCGATAACTGGGTTGGGTGTGACGTTCGGAGGCGCGAGAACCAGATTCCGCGCTCCGGCAGCGGCCGTGAGCGCCACCTTTACCTGCCCGACTTCGACGGAGCCGGCCGGCTGCGCCGATGCCCTCCAGCAGAAGCAGCACGATGGGGAGAACGGTGAGGCCGACGATGCCGAGCAGCACCCACCAGGTTTCGACCTTGTCGAAATGCAACAGCTCGCGGAGCATGCCCCAAGCCGCTAACAGTGCGACCAAGACGAGTAAAGGCGATGAGTATGGTAAGGGGTGGTTCAAAGGGCCAAAAACGTCTGGATGCGGTGCGGCGTCGTGTCTTGCTTGTGGTGACCACAGATCAGCTACCGTGCTCGGGCGGCAAATACGCCAGCAAAACAATCGACAGGTAGCTATGCCGGGCCGGGTAGGGGCCCAGATTTGATCTCAGGAACGTCATGTCGATCTTGCGGATGGCGGCGCCGAACGCCGCCGGACTACCGATTTGGATGTACAGAGCGTTGTACGATTCATCGAGTCCGGGGAACGCCTGCGGTTCGTCGTTGGTGCGACCCGACATTCTTTGCTGTGATTCCGACTTGGATATATCAACCGCCCTGCTGCAACTCGCTCTGAGCTTTCCTTACGGTGGCCAGCCCTGCAGTGCTACGAGGTGGTTCGCGGGATTCTTCTCTGTGTCGTGGCTGACGACAACCGTTGGAATGAGTCTTCTTCGAAACCCGCTTGCACGTCAGCTCGGGGGAGCCGACGTCGACAAACATACTTCTGATCCGAGACGACATGAACGAGACGACAAAGCATCGGGGATGTGGGCTTGACGGTTCAGCTCCCGCGACGCGGGAAGCGCTCCCGACGCCTTGCCGCACGCGAGCTGCGATCCCTCGGGGACCCGTAGATGGCCCAAGCGTGACAGAAAGGGGACGGGGCGACCTACGTCGCTATACCCGGATACGCTGCGCAAGCCTGGAAAGATGCCTTGAGGGCTGCACGCCGAGTTCGGCGGCCAGGAGTGCCTTGAAGGATTCAAAGACATGCAGTGCTCCGGGGCGATTACCAAGCTCCAGTTCGGCGTGCATCAGGAACCCGATGCTGGTTTCGTGGAGGGGCTCGAGTTCGAGTGCGTTTTGAGCGGCCTCGGCAGCCTTTGCAGCTTCCCCCTGCTCGAGCCATCGGCCTGCGTGCAGCACCAAGGCGCGCAGCCGGATGTTCCGTAACCGGTTTTGCTCGAGTACGACCCAGTCTTCATACCAGCCGGGGAGCAGCTCAGCGCGCTGCAGTTGCGATAAACATCCATCTGGGGCAGAGCATGATTCTGATAGCTCACAGGCCCTGAGATGGTCGAGAAATTGGTGGAGGTCCACGCTCAGGCTGTTCGTCAAGGAGAGAATCGGGCCGTCGGCCACAATCAGTCCGGGACTTTGGCGCGACATCAGATGCACGCTTACGCGCAGACTTTCTAAGGCGCGGACTTCAGGGCTGTCCGGCCACAGGAGTCCGCTGAGATAGCGGCGGGGGCGGGGGCCGATTAGCGCCAACGCGCTGACCAGCCGCTGCTGTCTGGACGGGACATGAATTTCGGCTGGCCCGCAAAATAGTTGCCAGCGTTGCAACAGCTTCAGCTGAAAGTGGGCGCCGTCCTGTTCCATTAAGTCCCCCAACGCGGCTGCCGGCGACCCATGAGACACTTTGGTTGGTCCGCTGCAGAGGCGCAGTATGACGGCACCCATCTGGGGCCGCCGCTGGTTGCTATCCGTTCCTGCTCATCACCCTGCACCCCAGCCTACCGGCGCCTCAGGAAGGCTCCATTACCTCCTTCTGGCTACGAGTTCTGCCAATCGACAAATTATCTCATCAGAATAAAGAAGAAAACTAAAATTGCGTCATCGCGCGATTCCGTCAACGAACCTAGGGTGTTCGGTGCCCGTTGCGTGTCAGCTCCGACACGAGTTGAAGGCCGTCGCAGCTGCATATCTTGTGCCCTTCTTGATTGTCGGCGTCTCGAATCTTGAGGCAAATGTGGCAGCGTCCTAATGAGAGCTTTCTACCCTTCTTGTTGTGGATGGAAGGGCAGAACGAAGATGAGCGATCTCAGGGGAAAGGCAAGGTGCGTGCTGTGGCTTTGGTGACGGACGACGGGGTAGTCGGAGGAGGGGAGGCGACCATGGTGATCAACGTGTGGTTCGAAGCCGGTCATGCCTTGCCTTTTCGGGCGCGTCTTACTTCGACTACTGGAGGTGCGCCTGAAACGGTGACCAGTTATGCCGCAACCCGTGAGGCTGTTCTGTCCAGTGTCGAGAAATGGCTCCGCAATCTGCAGAAAACCTAGCCAGAGAAAACATGCCGGTGCGAGCACTCGTTAAATCTCTAAGCGGGACCTGGGCGGGGCCGCGGGCCGCGGGCCCACGGGCGGTTCTAAGGCTGTTCCGCGCTTCATCCCTTCCTCATCGATGGCCCTCTGCATGGGGCCGGTGAAAACGGCTGCGCGGCCGGTCAAAGCCCTGCGGGCTGAAAAGTTCTTGTATCTTGGCCTTGGAGGTAAATGCGAAGTCGCGGATGATCTCGACATTGCTCCACTGGCCATCTCGGCCGCCGAATCGTCGGACGTCGAGCTTGCCCTTCCCGTCGACATTCGCCAGCCCCCCCGCGGGCGGGCCTAGGTCAGCTTTTTCGCAGTGCGTGGGTGTGTGCGCTGGGCAGATCCGCTGCGGGCGACCGGAGGCCGGAAGGTGTCCTGTCACGCCCATGACGGTCAGGGCGGCGGCGGTTAGCGTGAGCGCCGTGATCCGAAGCGTGAAGTCAGTCAGGCCGGAGACGAGGAGGGCGAGTGCGGCGGACTGGGACCAGCGATTGCAGTCGATCGGTCGGGGCACCGATCGGAGGGCAACG
Source organism: Arthrobacter sp. SAFR-023 (assembly GCF_051965295.1). Classification (NCBI taxonomy): domain Bacteria; kingdom Bacillati; phylum Actinomycetota; class Actinomycetes; order Micrococcales; family Micrococcaceae; genus Arthrobacter; species Arthrobacter sp. SAFR-023. Next base: position 40,979 of record NZ_JBQCMF010000004.1, read on the forward strand.
ACGGCCACGGCGAGTGTGAGCCCGATGCCAACAAGCCCGTACTCTATTCCCCACTGCCGGATCTCGTTGTGGGCATGCGTGGTGACCCGCGCGCCAGGGAAGCCAGGGGAAAAGGGTGCTGGCGCCGGTCCCTCGCCCAGCAGCGGATGGTCGGCGATGCGCTGCAGCGATTCCCGCCAAAGGTCAGGCCGGTCCTGGTGATCCTCCATGGCGGTGCGCCAGATCACCGCCGTCACGCCGACGGAGAAACCTGTCGCTGCAAGCAGGCACCGTAGCCATCCCGCGTGGACCGTGGCGAAGCCGAAGAGAAGTGCCATGGCAATCAATCACGGCGTCTTCATTAGACCTCGGGAGGAGTGCAGATATGTCCGTCGACGTCTACGGGGTAACCGCAGAGCGGGCATATGGGACGTCCGGCGTCTACTACCTTACGTGTGCGCTTGGCGAAGGCGCGAGCGGTGCCTACCGGCATCCGTACCAACAGCATTTCAGGTACTTCAGCGCCGTCGTGATCATGGGATTCGCTGTTGTCACCAGTGTCGACATCGGCGATGTGGTAAGCCTCTATGACCACATGCGCCGTCGTCGGATCCCAGCCTAGGCTCATCGCGCCGGTGCGAAACTGCTCCTGAACGGGTTCGAGTGGATCGTTGTCGACCAATTCGATGGGAGTCCTGCTGGGAACACTGAAGCGGTTGCCTTCGACGGTGATGAGCTGATCGAGAATCTCGTCAATTTTCTCGGCGAGCAGAGCGGACTGCTGCTTCTCCAGAGCAATAGAAACAATTTGCGTCCCTGAGCGTACCTGCAGATAGAACGTGCGCGCGCCAGGAACGCCGACGGTGCCGATGACGACGCGATCAGGCCAGACAAACTCGTGAACACGTGTAGGCATGGCAGTATTTTAGGCGCCATGAGGTGCATTAGACGGTCCATTGGCCCTGCCATTCCAGGTCCCTGCTCGAAGACTGTGTAATCCCGCGTACTCGGCACCGAGGAAGCATCCCGTATTTAGGCGGCACGGTCACACTGGTTGGGAGTCCTTCGCCGGGCGAGAAAAAAGCAAGAAGTAACCCGAAGAGGTCAATCGGCTGGATATGGGCGGATTGCGCTCCACGTCCACCTATTGGTTACGAGATGATCGGCACGCCCGCGTTGGATGCCGGTGGAGGCAAGCCATCGCACCATGCGGTCTCCGAAGCGTCCCAGGGCTTCTGCGAACTACGGTGTTGCGGCCGCGGCCGCGAGCCCGCCGCTATATTCAGCGGCACCAGGACGGTCCTGTTCGGGTCGACAGTCGCTTCAACGCAAGAGCGTCCAAGGGCCCGTCAACCGTCATTAGCGGCCTGCCATCGCCACCACTGACAATGATCCGATGCACCGCCCCCGAACTTCCCCTCCGATAGTGGCCGGTTAGAACCTAGGACTTTTCGATAGGGCAGGTCAGGGAACGGCGATTTAGTTTCTAATCTGACGGCTTTTGAGCGGCTGCCTGACGTCAGGCGGGGGTGTACTATCCACTTGTATTCTTGCCGTGACAACAATCCCTGATGCCGTCAGGCCTACAGCAGCTGGAAGCGGTTAGGCATCGATCACCATATCGGTCCGCGCGGTGGAGCAGCAGGGCAGGAACTTGCCGGCATCGATTTCCCGTGCTCGGATCCCGCCCTGGTGGTTCATCTCGACTTCCCCGGAAAGCTTGACGATCTTGCAGGAGCCGCACATCCCTTCCTTGCAGTTCGCGCCGATCCTGACGCCTGAACGTTGGGCTACCCCGAGGATGTGTTCGTCGGGGTCGATGCGTACATTGATGCCGGTGCGCACGAAGGACAGGGTGAGGCTTCCCGTTCCGACCGTGTCGAAGCTCGAGGCATCAGGGGACACGGTCTCCGGCCCCACGTTCGAACTTCCGTCGGGGGCTTCGGAATAGGGCGCCGTGTCCATGAGTTCCAGCGGCAGCCCCGTGGCCTTCAGGGGTCCCTCGGCGTTGTAGCCGGGTTCGTAGAGCCCGAACGCTGTGGGCTGGCTTTCATAATAGTCCTCGGCGGAATCTGCGATTTCCTCGGCGATTTCCTCGGCAATGTCCTCTGCAAGCGCGATCTCCGCCTGGTATTCAAGGAGCGTCTGGCGATCTCCCGAGAAGAATTCCATGTTGATGGAGGTGTCGTCGACGCCGACCTTCCCCAGTAGCTCGGTGGCGGTGTTCAGGTAACCCTCGGGGCCGCAGGCATAGACCTGGCGGCCATTGGCATCGGGGGCAACCTCGTCGAGCATGGCCGCCGTCAGCCTTCCGCTGAGCCATTCCCACCCTTCGGGTTTGCTGCGGTCACCCAGCGCGTAGAAGACCTTGACTCGCGAGTCCACGGAGGCGATGTAGGCAAGCTCCTGGTGGAAGGCATATCCTCCGGCCTCCGCTCCGTGGTAGAGCACCACGACATCGGCCTGTCCGGGCAGGGAGTGGATGGTCCGCACCATCGACATGATGGGGGTGATTCCTGCGCCGGCGGCCAGCAAGAGGTACCGTGCCCGGCGGTCGGCGTCAGGCAGGTGGAATGCCCCGACCGGTCCGAGCATCTCGAGGACGGTGCCGGGTCTGACGTTCTCGTGCACCCAGGGTGAGACGAGTCCAGTGGGGTCGCGTTTGACTGTGATGTTGAAGGTCCACGGCTGGGTGGGCGAACTGGACAGCGAGTAGCTGCGGTCCACCGGATCCTGGTCCTCGCCGTTTACGGGAAAGGCGACGTTCACGTACTGGCCCGCACGGAACGCCAGGGGCGCACCGTCGCAGCGGCGGAACACGAAGGTCATCATGCCGCCCGCCTCGGGAACGACCTCGACGCATTCCGCCGTGAACTCCTGCGGATGCCAGGGGCCCAATGCGTGGGCAGCGCGGGCGGGTCCCTCGGTGCTGCCCATCACCCTGTTCCACGGCATCTCAAGGCCGCGGATGCGCTGTGGTTCCTGGATTGCCGTGTCGGGGCGGAGTTCAATCATGCCAAGTGCTCCTGCACACGCTGTACGTACCAGTTGATGAACGCCTCGACCTGGTATTCGCTCTTCATGTAGGGGCCGGGCTCGTAGGCGGGGCTGCTGGCGCCCTTCTGGCACAGCTCCACGAACGCCTTGTCCTGCAGATTTGTCTGCTTCCAGGTGTAGGTGAGTTTCTCCAGATCGTAATCCACGCCTTCCACGGCGTCGTCAGCCACCAGCCAAGTGGTGCGTACCAGTGTCTGGTGTTCGTTGACGGGGAAGACGGCGAACGTGATGACGTGGTCCCCGAGGAAATGGAACCAGCTGTTAGGCTGCAGGTGCATCGAGCAGCGGCCAAGGCGGAAGTCCCGCAAGTCACCGAGCAGCTTCTTGGAGAGCCTGCGCCCATCGGCCGAGAACGATTCGCCCTCACCGTCAAGCGATTCCCGTGAGATGCGGATTCCAGCTATGCGCGTGTCGAGCTCCTCGACGACCTCATAGGGAAGGCCATAGCGCCTGCAACGCTCCTCGAGCGATGACTGCGCTTCCTTGTTACGGTCCCACACTTCCTCGAGATGGGCCGGGACCAGGCCCTCCGTCAGGCCCCAGGTGGGAAAGAGGGAGCACGCGAGCTCCGGGTGGCCGTCGCAGTGGTAGCACTCACGGTTGTTCTCCATGACGAGCTTCCAGTTGCCCTCCTCGATGATGTTCTGCTGGTAGGCGATTTTCGTCTTCGACAGATCGTGGGGCGCGAGGTAAGGCTCGAATATCTTTCCGGTTTCGTCGAAATCCGCCGGCGGTTCGTCCGCAATGCAGACGAAGATGAGTCCGGCGAACACGCGGCTGTGGGCGCGCTTGAGGCCGAAGCAGCCCTTGTCGAACTTCGTTTCCCCCGGTGCCGAGGCATGGATCAAATCTCCATTGGGGGAGTAGGTCCAGGAGTGATAGCCGCATACAAGATTTCCCGTCGACCCCGCGGGTTCCGTCAGGACGCGGGCGCCCCGGTGGCGGCACACATTGTGCAGGACGTTAACGCCGCCGTCGTCGTTGCGCAGAACGATCAAGGAGTAGGGTCCGTAGTCGACGGTGACGTAGTCGCCCGGCTCCGGGAGCTCGGCGATGCTGGCAGCAAAGATCCAGTGCTTGCCAAAAATTGCCTGCATGTCGATGTTGAAAATCGTCGCATCAGTGTAGAAGGGGGCATCGAGGGAATATCCCGCGCGCCGGAGATCGAACAACTCGGTGATTTCCGCCAGCTGCTCGGCAGGCAACGATGAAGCGAGTTTTCCGCGCGAATTGAGGGGCAAGTTCACTGGAACAGACATGGGTTTCCTCCCGGGGGGCCTGGGTAGCGTGCGATTCGTGGGGACCACGGGTGGGCAGCTGGCGTTGTCGAACGTTTCTAGTTACGAGATTAAGGAGGATGGACCTGCAACAAAAGCGCAAGATTTAGGAGATAATGGTGCACAATAGGTGGATGATTGATCCACGGCTCATAACACTTCGGGTGTTTGCCCGGTGCGGCACCGTTGGCGCCACCGCGGAGCTCACGGGTTATTCTCCTTCCGCCGTCTCCGCACAATTGCGGGAGCTCCAGCGCGTGCTTGGAATGCAACTGCTGACTAAGGACGGCCGGGGCGTGCGACTTACTGCCACGGGCCGCTTTCTCGTGGCTGGCTCGGACACCCTGATTGCGGAATGGGAGAGCCTGCGCGCCGCGGCTATGGAGGCCGGCGACCAGGTCCAGTCCCGTTTTGGGCTCGGTGGATTCTCCACGGCGGCCGCCCAATTGCTTGCGCCGCTGGCCGCCACGCTGCGCTCGACACGCCCCCTACTGGAGGTTCACGTACTCGAGGCCAACCCGGCCCGCTGCTTCGACTTGTTGGTCGCCGAGCGAATCGACCTCGCGGTTGTCGTCGCGATGCAGTCCGACACCTATGGTGAGGACGATCCGCGCTTCGAGCAGACCGTTCTGCTCGACGATCCCTTGGACGTGATCATTCCCTCCAACCATCCACTGGCATCGCGGGAGACGGTGACGCTCGAAGAGCTGGCGTCGGAACCCTGGATCACGGAGGCGACCGGTTCCACCTACCATGCCCTATTCACCGCGGCGTTCACGGCAGTCGGGGTGACGCCGCGGATTGCCCATGAGGCCGTTGAATGGGAAACCCAGATCGCCTTCGTTGGTGCGGGGCTGGGCGTGGGCCTGCTGCCACGGCTGGCGCCCCTGCGTAGTGCCGAAAACGTGGTTCGACTGCGCATTACTGGCAAGGGGAAGCCCGCGCGCCGTATTGTCGCCGCGGTGCGCAGGGGCAGCATCGCATCGCCCCTGATCCAGGAGTCGCTCGGCATCCTGCAGGTCAGGGCCAGTCATATCCTCGCCGCCCGACCCGAAGACGATCTCTGAAATCGCATGGCGCGATTCGTTGCCGACGGGCCAGCAGGTCCAGAAGGTGGCGACACGTCCGCGGCGGCCGCCGTTCTTCGCCGCGCTAAACGGGCCGCCCACCTAGGAGACAACCGCAGGACCCGCGAATAGGTGTATTGCGGAGCCTGGCACCCGATGGTACAACGGAGTCAGCGCCGACTAGGTTGGCGGCGCTATGTCTTTGCAACCCGGGCTCAGGAAAAGTTCCCGCGAAAAACACGGAGTTGGCCTGCTCCCTCCGTTATCTCAACTAGCCATATGCCTTCTCGTAGCGGTCCTCTTTGAGGGAATCTCAGCAGGGAGATTGGCGGAGGCCATGGATCTGGTCTTCACCATAATGCATCCACCCTTAGGCCAGGTTCGAGGGGAGGTGTAATGACTCCACGCCAGCTCATTTGTGTGTTGGGGGTAACCGCAGGCGTCCTTGTCCTTGTCCTGGCTTCTGTTGACTGGTCGCCCACGGCACTTCAAGATCCCGCACGAACCATAGGCCTCAATGCCCAAGGCGTGGTCCGATGGGGCGAGAACCGGAACCGGGCACCGTTCTCAGCTCTTGAGTTGACGCTGTTTATAGGCGTGGGGCTTGCTTTCGTGGTGGCCGGAATCACCGCCTGGCATAGCCGGCCGGCGCGGAACCCGGGCGTGCTGTTGTGCGCTGCGGGCTGGCTATGGCTGGCGGCGGGTATACGTCGCTCCAGTGACCCTCTGGCTTTCACGCTCGGGGTGACACTCACGCTCATGTATCAGCCGCCTTTGCTGCATCTGGCGCTCAGCTTTCCCTTGGGAGTGCTGCGCACCAGGGCCGAGAAGGCTGCGGTCGGTTTCTTCTTCGGTTCGTGGCTGGTGGCCTCCGTTCTGGGTTGGGCGTTCTTTGACCCGCGATTGCACGTTGCGGAGGGGGAGTCCACGTCCCAGAACCTGCTGCTTCTATGGGACAACGCGGAGATCATGACCAATCTTGGTAATGCGATCCGCACGTTCCAGATCGCGGTGGGAGTCGCGATCGTGGTGGTTCTCGTCGGCCGGTGGCGCACAGGGACGAAAGCATACAGGTCGTCATTCTTGCCCCTTTGGCTTGCGGTCATCGTAAAGACGGCGGCCACCGTATGGGTGTCGCTGGCTGTGATCCAGCTGTCAGGGTCTTTGTCCATCGAGGCGCTACTCTGGCAGTATCCGGCAACGGCAATTGTGCCGCTCTCAGTTCTGTTGGGGCTTTGGCGCTACAGGTTTGCGCGGGGCACCCTGGGCGATCTGATGGTGGAAGTCGGCTCCGCCCCGATGAGTGACAGGCTGGTGGCGGCGCTACGCCGGTCCGTTCACGATCCAACCCTCACACTGCTCCGTTGGTTACCGGACAAGGCGTCCTTTGTCGACACCGCGGGAATCCCCCAGCCGTTGCCGGACGGTTCAACTGGGCGCGCCTCCATGGTGTTGGAGCGTCACGGGACACCGGTAGGGGCATTGGTTTTTGACGGCGCCCTCCAAGACCAGCCGCAATTGCTTGCCGCTGTGCGTAGCGCAACTTCCTTGGCACTTGAAAACCAGCAGATGGAACAACAGCTCAGGGAGCAGCTCGTTGAGGTCCGCCGGTCCCGGGAGCGGATCGTCACGGCAGGAGACTCCCGGCGTCGTCAGCTCGAACGGGATCTTCATGACGGCGCCCAGCAACGACTGGTCGCGGTGTCCATGGAGCTCGCCCGGGCCAAACGCGCGACTGATCCTCAGGAATTACGAAGCCTGGTCGAGCAGGCAAGGGCCGATCTTTCGGACGCTCTTAATGAACTGCGCGAATTGGCCAGGGGTGTCTATCCTCCTTCGTTGCGGGAAAGGGGTTTGGCGGGCTCCATCACCGCGCTGGCCGAGCGGTCAACATTGCCGGTGGAGCTGGATCTTCGGTCATGCAGCGGGCTGCCGGCTCACGTGGAGTTGGCCGCCTACTTCATCTGCGCCGAAGCCGTCACCAATGCCACTAAGTATGCGGAGGCGTCCTCGGTGCGAATCTGCATCGACGCATGTGAAAGAGAGTTGCGAATGGAGATAGTGGACGACGGCATTGGTGGTGCGCAGCCCGGCCCCGACGGCGGACTGCTGGGGGTTGCCGACCGGGCGGCGGCACTCGGCGGAACCTTGTCAATCGACAGTCCTGATGGTCGTGGTACGACAATACGCGCCATCCTTCCTTTCTCCACGGACCCGGAAAGCGACCTGCCATGACACTGCGTGTTGCCATTGCTGATGACTCGGCTTTGCTGCGCCGAGGACTGTCCGCCTTGCTGCAGTCGGAGGGACTGGAAGTCGTGGGCGAGGCTTCCGATGGAGCGAAATTGCTGGACGTGATTGATACACACGGTGCCGATGTCGCAGTGGTGGACATCCGCATGCCTCCCACGTACACGGTTGAGGGCATCCAGACCGCTGAGACCATAAAAAGCAGGTACCCCAAGACAGGCGTTCTCCTGCTGTCCCAGTACGTGGAGACGGAAAACGCGATGTCACTCCTGAAGAACGGGGCCAGAGGGCTGGGTTACCTGCTCAAGGAACGTGTGTCTGATGTTGACGAATTCGTTGACGCACTCCAGCGCGTTTCTGCTGGAGGCACGGCCATCGACCCTGATCTGGTGACACGGCTCGTGACCCGCCCACATGCAGGTCACACCCCAGGGGATGACCTCACCAGCCGGGAGCGGAGTGTCCTTGAACTCATGGCCGAAGGGCGCACCAATCAGGCAATAGGAAAGTCACTTTTCCTGGGCGAGCGGACCGTAGAGGCTCATATCCGAAGTATCTTCCTCAAACTCGACCTGAGGCCTGAACCCGAGGACCACAGGCGCGTGCTTGCCGTCCTCACGTACCTTCGGGGCGGCGGACTCCGCCGGGCATGACGAATAGTCCGCCAGACGCGTGGTTCCGGCTTGGGAAATCGCCGCCATCAGGCAGCGAACTCCACTTCCGCTGAAACGTTGTCGGTGGCTTCCCTGGCCATCTCGGCCGCCTTCAGCGGTGCCAAGAGGAGGGACCGCTGGGTCGCGGACAGCGCATGGGGCAGCGCCATTGCCAGATGTGCCAGGTGCAGCGCGGCCACGATGTAATGGGTGCCCGCAGCGCCTCCGAGCGATCGCACCACGCTGGCCCTGATCCGTTCAAGGCTCGGGGTATTCCCGTGATTGGCCAGAGCGATCCTGGCGAGCATGTGCTGCGGGTGTCTCTGGACACGCTTGTCCATCTCGGCCACAGCCTGCAGCTGGCCCGCGGTCCAGTCACCGTCCAAGGGCATAGCGGGATCCTCCGCAACCGTGCACAGCGCCAGATGGATCGCGTTGACCGGTGCAGGTGTTGTGGACAACATTGGCACATTCCTTCGGACTGCTGGGGCCTGGCAATGGAACCTGTCGGTAAATCCTTGCCGTTTGATATGTCGATATTGCCTTCGGTCGGGTCCGGTCAGCATCCGTGCCAGTACGCATTTTGGCGGGAAAGAGATTGAACGTCCCGTTCCATGCGCCGCCGGTCGGAACGAAATTGCTGCCGTTCCCTCCTGGTAGCCGGACCTGCACCAGGATCCACGCCTCGCACCGAAGAAAGCGGCGTCAACGCCAGCGCTGCTTAGCAATCTGCGTCCAGCTAGCATGGTGTTACTCAGCTCGACACGAGAAGAGGCGTCAGATGCCCTACCAAATACTGACTCGGGACCAGCATTTCCTCAGTGATGGTACGCCGAAGCGCATTCTTTCACTCGACGGCGGCGGGCTGAGGGGCATTTTGAGCCTCGGTATTTTGGAGAAGATCGAGGGCCTGCTACGCGAACGCCATGGCGCCGGCAGCGACTTCCGTCTTGGCCACTACTTTGACTTGATTGCAGGCACATCCACCGGGGCGATCATAGCGGCAGCCCTTGCCCAGGGCTGGAGCGTCGGCGAACTCACGGACAAGTACTTCAGTCTCGGGCGGCGAGTCTTTGAACGAGGCCTTCTCCGTCAAATTCTTCTGCGGGCTAAGTACGACGAGCAGTCCCTGGTTGCCGAGTTGAAGGATGTCTTCGGCTCGGACACGACTTTGGGCGGTCCCGAGCTGCTGACCGGCCTGCTGATAGTCATCAAGCGCTTGGACAGCGGTAGCCCTTGGCCGGTGTCCAACAACCCCCACGGCAGGTACTTTGTCGCAGCAAACAACGGCAGGATGGGAAACGGAGACTATCCCCTCTGGCAGGTTGTCCGGGCTTCCACCGCCGCGCCGTCCTATTTCAGACCGGAAACCATCTCCATCACGGGCGGACGAAATGTGAGCCCCGTGACTGGCAGTTTCATCGATGGTGGGGCCAGTCCTTTCAACAACCCTGCACTTCAGGCCCTTATGTACGCCATTGTGGAAGGTTACCGAGTGGGCTGGGAGACCGGTTCAGACAAGCTGCTGCTCGTATCGGTCGGTACAGGTGCGGCCGATCCCGCTGTCAGCAAGGCCAAACTGACGGCAAGCCACGCCCTGCGGGCGCTGAAATCTGTGCTGCAGGACTGCGCGGTTCAGCAGGAAACAATGCTCCAGTGGATGTCCGCCAGCCCAACGGCAAGGATCATCGATCGGGAACTGGGCGGGCTGGAGGGCGATCTGCTACATGGTGCGCCAGTGATGAGTTATTTGCGTTATAACGTGGACCTGCGGCCGGAGAGTGTGCGGACGCTGGACGGAACCCTTACGGCAATGGACACCACCGCGCTTAGCGCCATGGATGCCCCGGGCAATATGGAGGTCCTGCACCGGCTGGGCAGGCTGGCCGCGGCACGGGATGTGCGGGACACTGATTTTGGTACGGTTTTCGACCTGCCACCGGCGTAAACGGAAGGGACGACTCATGAGCGAGCTCCGCCGCTACAGACGCCTACCGGACCAGTACGTCGTCGCAATTCCTTTGCGCCTGGACACCGATGGGTTCAGCTACCGCAAGTGGGGCGGCGAGCAGCAATGCAAGCCTGGTGACTGGCTGGTGGACGACGACGGCGACATCCACACCGTCGACGCGGACGTCTTCGCTGCCACCTACAGCCAGATCCGCCGAGGTGCCTACGTCAAATCCACCCCCGTTTGGGCCGAATTTGCCCATGAGGCGGGCAGCGTGGCCACCAAGGAAGGCCGCACCAGCTACAACAAAGGCGACGTCATCGTGTTTAACAACGAAGACGGGACCGACGGTTACGCCATGACCGCCGAAAGATTCAATTCACGCTACGAACCCGACGAATGAGGTTGCAGGACTGGTTAGCCGGTCAGCGGAACAACCAAGAAAAGCGTCGGGCGTGTCAGCTGCAACTTATTTCCATGCATTCCGGGTAGCTGAGCGTTGCAGTACCCAGGCCGCCAATGCGAGGAATGCCAAGGCCTGGAGACTCAGAAAGGCAATGTCGATGAGCCACTGCTGGGCCGTTGGGTCGTACAACTGGTCTGCTTCGGCTGCGGGCGGTTTCTGGAAGCCTGTGGTCGCGGCTGTGGCGGCGTACCCAAAGCGCGCAGGCAGCAACCACGCCACTTGTTCCAAGCCGACGCGTCCGGATAGTGCAAACAGCCCACCACACAGAACAAGCTGCGCCGTGACCATGGCGAGGAGTGCTGGCATGGTCTGCGCCGTCGACGTGGCCGAGGCTGAGACGACAAGGCCGGCTACCGTCATGGTGATGCCCACAGCCGCCACCGCCACCGCAATTTCGATGTGTCCGCTACCCAACACGAGGGCGTCGTCGGGACCTGGGTGTCCAAGAAGCACCAGCATGGTGAAGACCGCGCACTGGCAGGCGACCAGCACTCCGAGAACCAAGACCTTGCTGAGCAGATATGCGCCAGGAGACAGGCCGGCCGCCAGCTCCCGCCGGTAGATGGGCCGTTCTGCTACCAACTCCCGTACTCCTAGCGCCGCACCCATGAGAGCGGCCCCGACGACGAGTACGATCAGCCGCTGTTGAATCTGTTTAAGATCGTTCATGGCCTCGTTGACGGAGAGTCCTGCCTGGCCCGGAATAGCAAGTGCCATCAGGCCCAGCACCACTGGCATGCCGATGAGAAAAATGACGGTAAGCCGGTCAGCCGCAACGACCGCCGCGTTGCGGCGGATCAGTGTCCATAGCTGGCGTCCACGAGCGGCACGTGGCGGCGGGGGCAAGTCGCCCGCAGGAAGCGCAACCGCTGCGGACGTGGTACGCGCCAAGTAAGCCTCCCGGGCAGGTGCTAGCGTATTACGGCCTGCCCACGTCTGGTCCTCCAACGCCGCCAAGGCTTCGGCGTAGTTGTCCACGCCGAAGAACGGGAGCACTTCAGCGGGTGGCCCGAAAAATGCTACCCGTCCGCTCGGGGCAAGGACCAGGACACGGTCGCACACGTCCAAGACTGGGACGCTTTGGGTCACCACCAGCACGACTCGGCTGGCGTCAGCGAGTGCACGGAGGCTGCCGATGACTTGCTTGTCCAGTCCGGGATCTAGTCCGGTGGTGGGTTGGTCTAGGAACAGGAGTTGGGGGGCGGAGAGCATCTCCAAAGCGATAGCCGTCCGTTTGCGCTGACCCCAGGATAGGGAGTCGATCCGCTGATTCATGTGCTGTGTTAGGTTTACCTCTGCAAGGACGTGGCTAACCCGCTCCTCCAACTCTGAGGCGCTCGTGTCGGGCGGTAGGCGCAGTTGAGCTGCGAAATGCAGGGCGCGCCGAACCGTGAGCTGACGGTGAAGGATGTCCTCCTGCGGCACCAGTCCCACGAGAAAGCGCATGTGTGCGTACTCCGCGTAGAGATCTCGACCGTTCCATGTTACGTGTCCGCGGGATGCCTGTTGCAGTCCTGTCACGGCGCCCAGAAGTGCTGATTTTGCTTGGACGGAGGGGCCGATAACGGCGACCAGTGTGCCCGCGGCCACACTCATTGACACGTCGTCGAGTAGAGGGTCGCCTGCTCTGGTGGTGACTTCCAGATGGCGGACACTGAAGATTGGACGATGAGGCGAAGGGCTCGCAATCTGCACGCCATTCCAGATCAGTGTGGTGGAACCCACACCGATTTGGTCACCAACCCGAAGTGTCGCTTCGCCGTCGACACGGTCCCCGTTTAGGAAAGTCCCGTTGAAGCTGCCTTCATCGCGTAGAACTGCTTGTTCGCTCATCGCTATCGTGGCATGTCGTCGAGACACCAGCGGGTCGCGTACGACGATGTCACAAGATCGCGAGCGCCCGACGCTTAGGACACGCTGCCTTCCTGGCTCGTGCAGCGGTTCTGCGGTGAGAAGCAGTTCAGGTCCGTCCAGCGCGCCAAGGCGCAAGCGTAGGCCCTCGGGATGAAGCGGTACGGGCCGGTCGAGGGCCTCCTCTGCGCCGACAATCCAGGTGCCGTTTCGGCTGGTCTGGTCGGCCACCCACCAACCGTCTGTGCTGTGCCATATGCGAACATGCCCGTGGCTGACGCGCTCGTCATTGAGGCGCACATCGGCGTGCTGGCCCCTACCTATTTCAATTTCCTGTGAAGGCGGAAAGCTCCAGTCGTGCCCGTCCATGTGGATGTGGAGCAAGGGTTCGCTCCTGGACGGAGTCGACCGCTCTGTCATGGCTTCGTCCTCATTGTGTCCGACGCAGGGAACCAGCGACCTTATCGAAAATCCCCGTGTTCTTCTCGAAGAGCGAAGACGGCGCGAAGAAGACGAGGAGTTGGCTGCTATCCGTCTCCAAGACACAGACACGCACCTGCAGGATCACTGACGACGACAGGGGAAGTGTCCCTTCCATGACCTGACCCTTGACCTCCCCGATGGTTGCGGTCCCACGATCAACCAACCGGGCGTCCGTGCCGGGCAGAAGTGCTTCGGCGGTACTGACCCGGGCGGACGGAGACTGCGCGCTTAGCACTGAGGCCTGGTGGTAGATGGTAAGCCCCACGACACTGGCCGGGTCCTGGGTTGCGGTTCGGGCAGCGGTTGCAGGGCCGTCTGGCTCGTCAGCGAATAGCGCCGTGACGTCTGCAGGAGACAGCACGCTGACCGTACTGTCACCCTCCGCTCCGCTGCGCGATGTCCAGCTTTTGGGGACTTGGAGAGTGTAGGGGACTCCCTTGGTGCTGAAGGTCACTCGCTCTTCCGCGGAGGGCCCCTGCGGGAGAACCAGCACGGCTGCCAAGATCAGGACGAACGCGGCCACCAGCGAGCCAAGTATCCAGGGGCTCACCCGCCTTGCGGACCGGACGAGTAGCCGCCTCTGGACCTGCCCTCGATGGCGTGCGGATGGTGCTTTAGTGGGCCGTGCCGTGGCGGCGTGCTGTACTTCCGGTGAGCTGGCGGGGACGCTGTTCGCGGCGACGGGCTCCCATGTTGGCAGACTTCGAAGGGTATCCATAGCGTCGATGAGGGCGCCGCACGAGGCGGGCCGTTCTTCCCGGTCTTTTGCCATGCCGGCCTGAATAGCGAGTCCGATCACTGTAGGGACCTCCGGCCGCTCCGCGCAGAGTAGCGGTGGCTCCTGCGTCATGTGGGCCCACAGCTGGGCGGAGTCGTCGTCGTAATCAAACGGAGGGTGGCCAGCCAGCAACGCGTATCCAACGCAGGCCAGCGCGTAAACGTCCGCTCTACCGTCAACGTCGTCACCCCGGATCTGTTCGGGAGCGACGTAGTCCAACGTACCAAGGAAGTGGCCTGCAGTGGTTACACCCGTGGCGGACGACGCGCGCTTCGTTAGGCCAAAATCGGTTAGGTAGACATGCCGGTGGCCATACACCTGATCGTCGGAAAGCAGTATGTTTCCTGGTTTGATGTCCCGGTGTACGAGCCCCGCATCGTGTGCGGCGTCCAAGGCGGAGGCGGTGTCTGCAAGGACGCGCATCACTTCGGCCAGTGGAAGTGCGCCACGGGTGTCCAGTTCCTCCTTTAGATCCGTACCGTGGACGTAGCGCATGGCAATGTACAACAAGCCGGATGATTCCCCCGCCCCGTATATAGGAAGAATGTTCGGGTGGTCGACGGACGCTGCTAGCCGGGATTCGCGGACGAAACGTTGCCTGAACTTGTCGTTCGCCGCAAGTTCTGGTGCCAGCAGCTTTAGGGCAACGGGGCGGTTGAGTTGGACATCGAACGCTCTGTACACAACACCCATGCCACCACGGGCGATCATCGACTCAATCCGGTAGCCGGCCAGTTCCATTCCTGGATCGAGGTAGTTGGGCTTCAAACCCATGATTCATCCGATCCGTTGGCCACAACCGACGCAGAATTGCCATTCCGGCTGAAGCTGCCGGCCGCACCTGAAGCAGAACGCCGATACCTCGCTCACGGCACGGGGTGCAAGCGGCCCTGCATAGCGCGTTCCGCCCGCGCCGGGACGTGCGCCGTCGTTGGCGTTATGACCCGAGTTCGAGGCTGGTGGTGTTGCGAATTGCATGGCCGCCGGCGACTGCGGTGGCCTGAAATGCTCTCCCGCGTCAGTTCGACCCGAGTGATATTTACCCGGCCCGGCCCGCTCATCGGTGTCCCCGACTTTGGTAAGCTCGGTCCGCTCGACGCTCGCTCGGGAATGGCTCGGAGCCATCGGCCCAGCCCTCAATGGCTTCGGGGCTGGAGCGCCCGAGGCCACGGGAGGGCTACTATCGGCGCCGGGGGCAGTGGCGACAGCAGCCCTCCGCCGCATTAGGACCACGCTTACCCCGATGACTGCCAGAATCACGGCGCCCGCGAGGACGGCTAGAAGCGGCCCGGGCAACGACGCCGCCGAGGCGGCGTCCTCTGAAGTCTGTGCCTGGCCCGCCGGAGCGCGCGTGGCACCTTGCGCACGGGCCTCGGCGAGACGGTTCCTTGCCAAGGCGGAGTCGAAATACGTCAAGGACTCCTGAAGCGCACTTTCTGCTGACCCGCCCTGGTTGCCTGCCGCGAGATGGTCGATGCCCCGACGGAAAACGGCGTCAAACCGCGAAGGCGACACCTGGATTCCCGCCTTCGCTAACGCGGCCTTGATGGCCGCGGCCGGCACGAGCGTGGCCTTTCCATCAGGTTGGCGCGAACCCGCCAGACCGAGAACCTGTCCTGTCGACCGATCGACTACCGGACCGCCGGCCACGCCGTCCCTCAGTGGCCCGGCGAGATCCGTCGCGAACCCTATGCGGTTGCCGGCCATGTCAACCGTAGCTGGAAACTCAGCCGGAGAAACCGCCGCTAAGGGACGCTTTGTGAAGCCCAGCAGGACGCCGCCGATTTTGGCCGCGGCGGTTGTAGCCAGCGCGGCGGTTGGTGCCGCACCACCTCCGCTTATTCGAATAAGCGCGACGTCGTTTGGCTTGGACGGCTTGTTAAGCAACTCGGCAATGACGTCTCCTGGCTTGGACGTGTAGGTGTGCACGTGGTACTGGGGCACCCGGAAGAGGATGCAGTGACTCACCTTCTTGTAGCAGTGTTGAAGGTGCGGCCCCCAGTGGGGGTCGGGCGTGGAGCCCCGAATCGCTGGGTTCCCATTGTTGCCGACAATGGGTACGTGAATCACGTTGGCAAACAACTCGTTCGCGGAGTAGACAGCGACAGCATCCTCGTCGACCGTGAGGCTCTCCCAAGTGGTGGCCACGACCCCGTCAGCAGAAAGCAGTATCCCGGTGGCGGACTTCAGCGGCACGACGGACCGACCTTGGGAAATCATCGCTACCCCAGTGGAAGCGTCGATGTGCGCGATCTCCGCCACTGCCACTAGTTCTATTCGTACGAGGGCTGCCTTTGATCCCTCCATGCCGCTTTGGAGGGTGGCGGTTGGCGAAGGGGCGGGACTACTGGCCCCCGTCACGCCGGCCGCGACGACGAACGCAAGCAGGACCTTGAGCAGCGAGACCAAGGAATGCAGAATGCCGAGTCTCACCACGGCTTCTCTGTTGAAGATCACAGTTCCCATTGCCGCTAGCCCCCTTCCATTGCCGGTCAGGGGTTACCCAGACCGTATGGTGAGACCATATGCATGAAACTATATGGGTGAGGCTAACACGCACCGCGATACATCGGAAGACACCGATTGGCTCGTAAGCTGGCGCCGCCCATCATTGCAGTGGAATGCTCCCCGGGTGCACCATTGACGCCATGCGAAGGCCTGCGCTCTACTGCCTGTGGAGGATCGAGCCTGTGCCTCCCCCGGTCGGAGGAGGTGCGCGGCGCACTAGCCCCCACCTGCTTACCTGGATGCCGTGCTCTGAACTATTACTGTCCGTGGGTGAAACGCAGCGGCCGTCGGATTTACGGGCGAGGTTGAAGCCTGGCTTCCCCTTGTTCACTAAAGTTGCTGCTGCGCGGAGACAACTGCTGTAGTGGGGCGATCGCATGTCACGCATCTTCCTGAGCCATTCGAGCCGGGACACTGCTCAGGCCATCGCGCTGAAGCGGTGGCTGGTCGAGCAGGACGCTGGCCTAACGGACGAGATATTTCTCGATCTGGATCCGGTAACCGGTATCCAGCCCGGCGAGCGTTGGAAGGAAGCCCTTCGACGCTCCAATGCGCGGTGCGAGGCCGTGATTTGCCTGCTGTCCCGGCACTGGGAGGCATCAGCCGAATGTAGGACCGAGTTCAGGACGGCCGAGTCCCTGAACAAACTGATCCTGTGCGCCAGGCTCGAGCCTTCGACGCAACCGGGTGTTACTGGAGAATGGCAGCGCTGTGATCTTTTCGGAGACGGCCCCAGCACACAAATTCCGGTGGACGGCGCCGACCGATTTGTCACATTCGAGACGGAGGGTTTGCAGCGGCTGCGCCGAGGGCTTCAGAAGGCGGGCATCGGAGCGGAACACTTTGTGTGGCCACCAACAAATGATCTCAACCGTGCGCCTTACCGGGGTTGGCAGCCGCTGGAGGAAACGGACGCTGCAGTGTTCTTTGGCCGCGACGGGCAGATTATCAGGGCTTTAGATGAGCTGCGGGGGATGCGCAGTTCCGGTATAGAGTCGCTGTTCATGATTCTGGGTCCTTCGGGCGCCGGTAAGTCGTCGTTCCTGCGGGCCGGTTTGCTGCCCCGCCTGAAACGGGACGACCGGCACTTTGTGGTGTCGGAGATCATGCGCCCCGAGCGCAACGCGCTGACGGGGGAGCAGGGTTTCGCCCACTCGATTCATGCGTTGCGACGCAGTGTGGGATTGAATCAGCCTTCACTGGCCGAAATCAAGGATGCCTGCCTTGCAAAAGACGCAGAACGGCTCCGGGACTGGCTGGCGGAGGCGAGAAAGACAGCAGCCTTCCACCTGCCTACGGAGACAGGCGAAACACCCCAGCCCACCCTGGTGTTGCCCTTGGATCAGGCCGAGGAGCTTTTCAACGTGGACGCCGGACCCCAGGCCCCCCGGTTTCTGGAACTCCTGGGACTGTTACTTGGTGGTGACGGAGGCCCCGGGCCCGCATTGTTTGTTGCTGCCACCATCCGGGCGGATCGGTACGAGATGATGCAAACTGCGCCGGCACTGGCGAATGTCGGCGCCCGAGTTTTCAATGAACTCAGGCCGATGCCTGTGGCCCAGTTCAAGGAGGTCATCCTGGGACCAGCCGCACGGGCTACGGCGGCCGGCCGGCCCCTGAGGGTGCAGCCCGATCTAGTCGACCGGCTTCTTGCCGAGTCAGCGGAGGGTGCGGACACTCTGCCATTACTCTCGCTAACCCTCGCCCGACTGTATGCCGACTTCGAAGGGTCAGGGGAACTGACCTTGAACGGATATGAGGCCATTGGCGGCATGAACAGTGTTGTGCAGACAGAAATAGACGCAGTGCTCGCGCGGGAACCCATGGAGCGTCAGGCCCAGCTCGAGCAACTGCACAGGGCATTTATTCCTTGGCTGGCGACCATCAACCCGGACAATGATCAGCCCATGCGCCGCGTCGCGCGGCTGACGGACCTTCCGGCGCAGGCCCGGCCGCTGATTGATCTGTTGGTGGCCAGACGCCTGCTGGTCAAAGACATCCGTGGTGGCGATGCCGTCGTTGAGGTGGCTCTCGAAAGCTTGCTGCGCCAGTGGAAGGAACTGGCCGGCTGGCTGGCCAACGAACGGCAGGACCTCAAGGAGGCGGACAATATTGAACGCGCCGCTGCGGCATGGGAAACCAGCCGCCGCGGAAACGCCTGGTTGCTGGAGGGGGTCAGGCTGACTGGTGCAGAGGTCCTGGCCTCGAAGCCTGGGTTCCGCCACCGCCTGAAGACTGCCCGGGATTTCCTTATCGCCTCCAGAAGGCGGGAGAACGAACGAATAGTCGCGGCGAAGCGGGCCGAGCTTCAGGCCGCTCGAGAGAAGCAGGAAGCAGCAGAGATGCAGGCAACGGTACTGCGGAAAAGCGCCCGCGTGCTGAAAGCGGTCCTCATTGCTGTGATTCTGATAGCGGCAGTTTCCGTCACCGGCTTCGTGCGTGCCACTATCGCAGCAGGAGAGGCCTCGGCGCGCACCTGCGGGGCAAGCCCGCTACTGCTGCCAGCTGAGACACCCGGGATGCCACAGATCCTGGCCCCGCAAGCTTTGACGGAACGCGTGGTGAACCAGTTACCGGCGTATCAGGGTTCACTGAACAGCGGCGCCTTCTACCTGGACGGCCGGCGGCTCGTCTCCAATCGCGCCGAACGAACGGTCTGGTTTCGGGACGTGGGAGCCGGGGTCCCTCGGGAAATCAGCGACTAGGACGGAAGACCCGAAGGCCCTGCGCTCGCATGTGATTCCCCGGCCCCTTTCGCATCGGCCCCCATAGTGGCCCTGTTCAGAGCGTCGGCAGCCCTGATCAGGGTTAGGTGCGAGAATGCCTGCGGATAATTTCCTGCCATTCGGCTGCCGGTCGTATCGTATTCCTCGCTTAGCAGTCCCAAGTCACTGCTGCAACCGATGAGCCTGTCCATAAGCCTCTTTGCATCCGGCACCCGGCCCGACCGGGCGTACTGCTCAACGAGCCAGAAGGAGCAGGCAAGGAACGGGTATTCCCCTGGTGCAAGCCCATCGGGGCAGGATTCCGTTCGATAGCGAACCAGCAGGCCGCTCCCGTCAAGCAGGTCGTGTTCCAAACGGGACACCGTGCCGAGCATTCTTTCGTCGTCGTAGGCCAGAAAGCCTACCTGCGGCAGAACCAAGAGGGATGCGTCCACTTCGGTGTCCCCATAGGTCTGCGTGAAGGAGTTTATGTCAGTGTTGAAACCCTGTTCCATGATTTCTGCGCGGAGCTGCTCCCGGAGTTCCGACCACCGCGTGGCCGGGCCTTCAAGCCCGTGCTCCTCTACTGCCTTGACCCCAGAATCCATTGCGGCCCACATCATGACACGGGAATGAGTGAAGAACCGCTGCTCGCCGCGCATTTCCCAGATGCCGTGGTCCATACGGCTGATATTGTTTTCGACGAACCAAAGCATGTTTCTCTGGAGCGGCCAGGAGAAATGATCCTCGTGCACGCCAAGCTCGCGGAGTTTCGCCAGGGCCACCATGACTTCACCAACAACGTCGCCTTGGTATTGGTAGACCGCCCGATTGCCGATCCGCACTGGGCCGGATCCCTCGTAACCCGGCAGGTGACCTAGGACCCGCTCCGGCAGCTCCCGCTCGCCGGCTATGCCGTACATGATTTGCAGATCGCGCGGGTCCCCGGCCACTGCTCGCAGTAGCCAGTTTCTCCAGCACAGTGCCTCCTGTTGGAAGCCATGGGTCATCATGGCTTCCAAGGTCAACGCCGCATCACGTAGCCAGCAATAGCGGTAGTCCCAGTTGCGTTGGCCGCCGAACTGTTCAGGCAGCGATGTGGTGGGCGCAGCCACAATGCCCCCGGTCCTCTCGTGCGTCAGCGCGCGCAGGACGAGCAGCGAGCGTTGTACTTGCTCGTCATAGTTACCTTGCGAGACGTAGTTGCTGGACCAACTTTTCCAGTAGGTGCCGGTCGTCTGCAGCGCCAGGTCTACGTCGACTGCCTCCGGCGGAACCTCGTGGGAGGAGAAAGCACGCAGCTGCAGATCAATGGTCTGACCGGCTTCCACAGTGAACGTCCCAACATGCGAATAATCGGAGGCGGCGCGGGGGAGAACTTCCGCCCTCAGCATGACAGCCTGGGGCCCAGCGACAGCCAGCAGCGCCTCTCCGTCGTCGTCGTATATTCGATGGACCCAGGGCAGAATCTTTCCGTACCCAAACCGCAGTTGCAGTTCCTGGCGCATCAGAACGCAACCTTCGAGCCCTTGAATTCTGCGAACCAAGGTAGTGCCGCTTACACCGATCGGCATGAACTCTGTCACCAAAACTTCACCGCTGCCGGTTCTCCACCGAGTTTCTAAGATAAACGTGGAGCGCCTGTACCGCCGCGCTACTTCCGCGGACCCTTCGGTCCGCTCCTCGCCGCCAGATGGTGCGAGGAGCCACCGGCCATGGTTTTCGGTTCCGACCAAGGCACCGAAAACCGATTCAGAATCGAACCTCGGCAAACAGAGCCAGTCAACGCTGCCCGTTCGGGAAATTAGCGCCCCGGTGCGAAGATCGGATATGAAGCCGTATTCCTCGATCGGTCGGGTCATGTCGCTAACTCAACCACAATCGACTGTGCCACGCAGCCAAATTCCGGACCGAATCTAGGAGCGCTAGCGGAAATCGTGGCCGCCCGCGGTCGGCCAGCCGCCTGGCGCCCGTCGCTCGATTTCTTCGTCCGCGAATGGCCGCCGTGGCGGAGGCGTTGTGGCAACACCTTCGCTTCCGCGTGCGGTGTCCCGCCGGATCATTACGTTTTGTAGTGCGGGTTGGCAGAAACGCTGTTCCGGTAGAGCTTGGTGTAGCCGTTCGGATACGTCCAATGGTGGTGGTCGGGCTGTGGGCGGTGTGGTCTTTGACCTGCATGTTTGTGGATCTGCCCATCGGGCAGGGACAGCGCCGCTAAATCCGGTGGACCAGTCACCAAGAGACACCGAATAAGGAGCAGCCTCCGCCGGCCCGTCCTGAACCGATTGGGCCAGCCATCAGCGCGTCGCGGATCCGGTGTGTGGACCGTGCGCCGGTGCCTGGCCTGGGCGGTCTGGAACTCCCAAGGCCAATAATCGATAGCCCCCTGGCCTCAACAGGGGGTTGCCTAAGAGATACAAGTGCCCAAACCGTGCCAGCACGGAAGCGCGCACCACAACGAGACCGCACTATTGATTTACCGGATCAAAGGACAGATTCGGCGAATAAGGCCCACAGGAAAGATCGCGACGACCTCGGCCACCAACGGCCATTCCGGTGGCCGCAGTGTTCCGCATGTGCCGCTCTGCGCGGCTCTTCTTGAAAAGTGAAATATCCGGACGCAGATGTCCGTCACCTTTCAGACACAACCACCCATTACACACAAGCTGGCAGGAACATCCCCAACCCTGGCCAGGCTCATGGCAGGGGAACGAGGAAGAACATGCCGATTATCAAGGATCCGCACCTGTTTAACGAGCAGAGCCTGTTCGTTGATCTGGAAGGGGTGCTGGCCCGCCGCCTCTATCTGAAGATCGAAGGGTTCAATTACGCCGGCTCCATTAAGCTCAAGCCCGCGCGGGAGATGGTTGAGCGCGCCGAGCGGGAGGGGCTGATCGGTCCGGGTTCGATCCTCGTAGAGTCCTCCTCGGGCAACCTCGGCGTCGCGCTTAGCATGATCGCGGCGAGCAAGGGTTACCGCTTTGTGTGTGTGATCGATCCGCGCTGCAACCCGGCAACCCGGCAGCTGATGGAGTCGCTCGGGGCACAGGTGGACCTGGTCACCGAACCGGATCCCGTTGACGGTTTCCTCGGGGGCCGGCTCAACCACGTGCGGGACCTGTGCGCGTCTGACGAGCGGTACATCTGGCTCAACCAGTACACCAATCCCGGCAACTGGGGAGCGCACTACCGCTGGACTGCCCCCGAGATCTCCAATCAGTTCCCCGACCTGGACGTGTTGTTCGTGGGTGCCGGGACAACGGGGACCTTGATGGGTTGCGCGCGGTATTTCCGTGAGCACCGGCCCGATGTCCGGATTGTCGCCGTTGACGCGGCAGGATCGGTATCGTTCGGCGGCCAGCCGGCCACCCGCCTGATCCCGGGACTGGGCATGAGCGTGCGGCCGCCGCAGCTTGACGAGTCCTTGATCGATGACGTGGTGATGGTCGAAGAACTGGACACGGTGCGCACCTGCCACCGCCTCGCGGCTTCCGGCTTCATGCTCGGTGGCTCCACCGGGACTGTGGTCCACGGCGCTGTGTCGTGGCTCGCGGACCACGACGCCCGGGACCTGACGGCGGTGGCCATCTCCCCGGACATGGGCCGTCCCTATCTGGACACTATCTACAACCCTGCCTGGGTCCGCGATCAGTTCGGGGCCGAAGCGCTGCACCCAGTACCCGTACCGGTGGCTGACTACGTGGCCACCGCCGCACAAGGGAGTTTCCTGCAGTGAGCCTGCCCGTTGAGAACCTTCAGGGGACTTTGCGTCCCACGCCTTCCATCAATCCCCCTATTTCTGTGACAACCGCGGCTCCGGCCGGGGACGGCTCTTCAGCCACGCCGGCCACGGGTGCGGACGCTGTTTTGGAGCGCCGGCTGGCGGCTCTGCTCGCCTCGGTGGTGAAGAAGGACGATGTCCGCGTGGACGCCAACTTCTTCTACGAATTGGGTGCGGACTCGCTGGTCATGGCGCAGTTCTGTGCCCGGGTGCGCAAGCAGCCGGACCTGCCGGCCGTGTCGATCAAGGACATCTACCGGTACCCGACGATCTCGGCGCTGGCCGCGGCCCTGGCGCCGGCGGAAGAGGCGACGGCGCAGGTGCAAGTGGCGACGGCGTCGGTGCAGGTGCAGGACCGGTTGGCGGAGGTGCTCTCCGGCGTGCTGGGCGTCGAGCAGGTGCCGGTGGACTCCAATTTCTTCCAGGACCTGGGCGCGGACTCGCTGGTCATGGCGAAGTTCTGCGCCCGGGTGCGTAAGGAGCCGGACCTGCCAGTGGTGTCGATCAAGGACATCTACCGGTACCCGACGGTCTCGGCGCTGGCCGCGGCTTTAGGTAGTACCGAGCTGTGGGTTTCGGGCGGTCCGGCGGTTGCAGGGGCGTCGGCTTCAGAGGCAACAGCATCGGTTAGGCGGTTGGCCGGCACACCTGCGGTAGTTTCTGCGCGGAGATCTCGGGGCGGGCGCTATCGCGCTCTGCCCGTGGCGCGGGCGCGGGCCAGTACGTTCGAGTATGTCGTGTGCGGCGCGTTGCAGGTGCTGATCTTTCTGGCTTACATTGCGTTGTTTTCGGTGGCTTTCGAGGGTGGCTTGGGGTGGATCTGGGCAAGCCAGAGTCCCTTTGAGGTCTACCTGAGAAGTGCGGCCTTCGGGGGTGGCACTTTCGGGGTCATGTGTGCAATTCCTGTCCTGGCCAAATGGGTTCTCGTTGGCCGGTGGAAGCCTGAAGAGATCCGGATTTGGAGTCTGGCTTATGTGCGGTTCTGGTTGGTCAAGACGCTGGTGGTGGCTAACCCGCTGGTCCTTTTCGCCGGTTCACCACTGTATCTGTTCTACCTGCGTGCTCTGGGAGCTAAAGTCGGGAAGGGCGCAGTGGTTTTCACCAGGCGGGTGCCTGTCTGCACTGACATGCTCACCATTGGTGAGCATACGGTCATCGACAAGGACACCTTCCTCCTGGGCTACCGGGCCGTCAGTGGTGTGATCCAGACCGGGTACGTGTCAATCGGCAAGAACGTCCTCATCGGTGAGAAGGCCGTGCTGGACATTGATACCTCAGTGGGGGACGGGGCCCAGTTGGGCCATGCTTCCTCGCTGTACGCTGGTCAGGCCGTTCCCGCGGGCGAGCATTGGCACGGCTCTCCCGGGCGCCGGACGGATTCGGATTACCGTGCTGTCGCGCCGGTTGAAGGCCGTCCTTGGAAGCGGGCGCGGTACGGCATTCTCCAGCTGATGCTCCATCTGGGCGTGACGCTCCCGTTGGCATTCGGCGGATTTGCATTGCTCCTCATTCAGGTGCCGTGGCTCTCGGCCCTCCTCGCGGCGCCTGGGGCTTCGTTCACTGGGGCGGGGTTGTTAGGCCTGGTGCTGGCGACCTCCGTGATCGTCTTCTTCGGACGCATCCTCCTCAGCCTCTTTTTTGTGATGACTGTCCCTCGGCTGCTGAACCTCTTTATTAGGCCGGATCGGACGTACCCCCTGTACGGGTTCCGCTTCGCGTGCCATCGAGCTGTCGAGCGACTGTCCAACCGGCGTCTACTGCATACCCTCTTTGGTGACAGTTCCTACATCCTGCCGTATCTTCAGCGCCTTGGGTACAAGCTTGCCCCGGTGGTTCAGACCGGGTCGAACTTCGGCACTGAGATCAAACACGATAATCCATATCTCAGTTCCGTCGGCCGCGGAACGGTGGTTGCCAGCGGCATCTCAATCGTCAATGCCAATTACTCCAGCACCTCGTTCAGCCTTTCTCGGACGTCGATCGCGGCCAACAGCTTCTTGGGAAATGAGATCCTTTACCCTCCCCAGTCCAAGGTTGGCCAGGATTGCCTCATTGCCACGAAGGCTCTCGTACCCATCGATGGGCCGGTCCGCGAGGGTGTCGGGCTCTTGGGTTCGCCGGCCTTCGAGATCCCCCGCACAGTGCTGCGGGACAGCGAATTTATCCGTATGGCCGGCGACGAGGAGTTCCCGCGCCGGCTCGCAGCAAAGAACCGGCACAATCTTGTCACCATCGGGTTGTTCCTGCTGGCACGCTGGTTCTACGCCTTTGTTGTCACTTTCTTCGGGTTCCTGGCAATAGACCTAAATGACATGGTGGGAGGCGCATCAGTCATACTGCTCACGGTGTCCACGCTGCTGTTCACTCTGTTCTACGGCGTAATCATTGAGCGCGCTTCCACGGGATTCAAACCCTTGAAGCCCAAGCACTGCTCGATATACGACATTGACTTCTGGCGGACGGAACGCTTCTTCAAGCTCGAAGCTGAGGTGAGTCCGTTCTTCAATGGCACGCCGTTCAAGGGCACGATCCTGAAGATGCTGGGTGGAAAGGTCGGCAGGCGGCTCTTCGATGATGGCGCACAGATGGCCGAGAAAAACCTCATCACCCTCGGCGACGACGTCGCCCTGAACACCGGGGCCTGGGTCCAGTGCCATTCGCAGGAGGACTACGCGTTCAAGTCCGACGCGATCACGATCGGTTCGGGCTGCACGGTCGGCGTCTCCGCGATGATCCTATACAGCGTGAAGATGGGCGAGGGAGTGGTGCTCGCGCCGGACTCCTTCCTGATGAAGGGCGAGGAGATCCCAGCCTTCGAGCGTTGGGGAGGCAATCCTGCCGAAGCATTGTCCGCTTCGACTTCTAGCGAGCCGGCGCGGCCACTCGGTACTGCCTCACCGGCATCGATTGGCGGTGCCACAGATGCAGTCGCAGCGTATTGATCGGGGAGACCAGAATATGGATGTGCTGACTGACGAGCAACGTGACTTCTGGCGGGGCATGCTCGCGGGGGGCGGGCGCGCTGCCGTCCCGCGGTGGACCCGGGATCCCCATCCCGGATTGGACGAGCACTACGAGAACATCCCTCATGATCTGGTGGGGACCTTGCGTCGGCTGGCAGAGGGCCTGGGGACGACTCTGGACGTTCTGCTGTTGGCCGCCCACGCCAAGGTGGTCGCCGTGTTGGCAGGGCAGTGTGAGGTCGTCATCGGGTATGCGGCGGCTCCCGGGCGCCGGGTGCTGCCGTGCCGATTGACGACCGAACCGGCGTCTTGGCGGGCGCTCCTGGCAGAAGTGGGCCGTGTGGAGCGGGAGTGCCGCCAGCATTTTGAGGCCGGCGGGTACGGGGATCCCCTCGACGGTCTGTGCCAAGAGCTGAACCTGAGTCGCCCGGTCTTTGAGACCGTGCTCGACCCGTGGGACGCCCTGGGGGAGCTGACTGAGGACACGGTTCTGCAGGTGGCGATATCCCATGGCAGCACCGGGTCCCGGTTGCGGCTGCGGTATCGCACCGATGCTCTCGACGCTACCGCCGCAGAGCGCATTGCCGGCTACCACGTCAGCGCGCTGGAGGCGATCGCGGCGGAGCCCGACGCCGGGCATGCCCGCGTGTGCTTGCTCTCTCCTGAGGAACTGCGCCTGCAACTGGAGGAGTTGGCGGGCCCCAAGCGTGAGCTGCCGGATCTGCGGGTGCATGAGATCTTCGAGCAGCGTGCCGGGTCCGACCCGGAAGCGGTCGCTGCCGTGCACGGTGAATTCAGCCTGACGTACCGTGAGCTGAACGCCCGGGCGAACCGGGTGGGCAGGGCGCTGCAGGCTCGGGGACTGGACCAGGAGACGGTGGTCACCGTGGTGATGGAGCGCAACCTGGATTGGATGGTGACCGTTCTGGCCATCTGGAAAGCCGGGCTGGCGTACCTGCCGCTCGAGCCGCACTTCCCGCCCGAGCGGATGGCCACGGCGATATCGCGGGCGCAGTCCCCGCTGGTGGTGACGGAGCGGGCCAGCACTGCCACGCTCGATCAAGCGTTGGCGGCCCTGCCGGGGGTGAAAGAGGTGTTCGTTGATGTGCTCGCCGCGGAGGTTCAGGGCGGGGGGAACCTCGGCGTGGCCGTTGCCCCCGACCAGCTCGCGTACGTCCTGTTCACCTCCGGGTCCACGGGACAGCCGAAAGGCGTGATGTGCGAACACGCCGGGATGCTGAACCACATGTACGCCAAGATCGACGACCTGGGGGTGCGCGAGGGCGAGGTGATCCCGCAAACGGGTCCACAATGCTTCGACATCTCGGTGTGGCAGCTGGTGGCGGCCTTGCTCGTTGGCGGGCGGACCCTGTTTGTTGACCAGGACGCGATCCTGGACGTCGAACGGTTCGTTGACACGGTGGTGGATGGGCGGGCGGGCGTGATCCAGGTTGTTCCGTCATACCTTGAGGTCATCGTGTCTTACCTGGAGCAAAACCCACGGAAGCTGCCGGACCTGCACTGCGTGTGCCCCACTGGCGACTTCCTGAAGAAGGAGCTCGTCCAGCGCTGGTTCGCGCTTTACCCTGATGTTCCGGTCGTGAACACGTATGGGCTGACCGAGACGTCGGACGATGCGGTCCACGAGATCATGGACCGGGCCCCGGCAGGGCCGCGGGTGCCCCTCGGAAGACCGATCAACAATGTACACGTTGACGTGGTCGATGAGTTCGGCCGTCCGGTGCCGCTGGGCGCGCCTGGGCTGATTGTGTTCTCCGGTGTGTGCGTGGGCCGCGGGTATGTCAACGATGCGGAGCGGACCGCTGCGATGTTCGGCCCCGACCCGAACCGTGCCGGTGAGCGTGTCTGCCGTACCGGCGATTATGGCCGGTGGATGCCGGACGGGAAGCTTGATTTCCTGGGACGGCGCGATCACCAGGTGAAGATCAGGGGCTTCCGGATCGAGATCGGAGAGATCGAGAATGCCCTGCTTCGCGTGCGTGGAGTGCGCGACGGTGCCGTGGTCGTCGCTGAGGGCGCCGACCAGGTCAAGTTCCTCGTGGCGTTCTACTCAGGCAAAGGGGCCCTTGAGATCGCCGGGCTGCGCAAGCAGATCGCGTCGCACGTACCGGACTACATGGTCCCGTCGGCGTACCGGTGGCAGGAAAGCCTGCCTCTGACCGGCAACGGGAAGGTCGACCGGAAGTCCCTGGCCAGTATGGCGCAGGACATCCTACCCGAGGCCGGGAACGTCACTGATGCCCTGTCGCCCACCGAGCAGCGGCTCGCCGAGGCCTGGGCGAGCGTGCTCGGACTGCCAGCTGGCAGGATCGGTGGACAGGACTCCTTCTTTGCCCTCGGCGGGACCTCGCTGTCCGCAGTCAAACTCGCTGTACTGCTCAAACGCGCGGTGTCGATCAAGGACATCATGCAGACGCCCGTCCTGGCGGACCTGGCAGCCCTGCTCGAGGCCTCATCCTTGGCAGAGACTGCCGTTCCGCCGCCACCGGGACCGGCGCCAGCCGCCGCGGAACCCGACTCCATGGCCCCGGTCGGAGCACCGGTGGCCCATTCCCACCCGTCACCTATGAAACGAAAGGCCCTCTGATGTCATCACCTTCACCCAGGATCCAGTTCGAGGTCGAACGCCAAGCCGGCCGGGCGCCGCTGCTCACCGTCGAGGACGGCCACGGCCCCGTACGGTGGGCCGAAGAGAACCGTGAGGCGCTGCGGGCGGCGGTAGCGGAGCACGGCGCCGTCCTGGTCCGCGGCCTGGGCCTGCGGGACCCGGCCGAGGTGGCCGATACCTTCGGGCAGCTGGTTCCAGGCGGGCTCATGCCGGACCGGGAAGCGTTCGCCGCCAGGCAGCCCTACCTGGACGACGTGTACTCGTCCCTGACTTGGCCCGCTAACCAGCCCATGTGCATGCACCATGAGCTCAGCTACGCGCTCGAGTTCCCCTCCCTGATGCTCTTCGCCTGCCTCCGCGCCCCCGACGCCGGCGGGGTGACCGGTGTCGCGGACGGCTCCGCCGTGCTCCACGCCCTGCCCCCGGACATCGTCCGGCGCTTCGAAAACGAAGGGTGGCTGCTCACCCGCAGCTACAACGAAGACATCGGTGCCAGCTACCAGGAGGCGTTCGGGGTCTCGGACCGTACCGACGTCGAAAACTACTGCCGAACCCATGACATCGAGTTCCAGTGGCAACCCGACGGAGAACTGCGCACCCGGCAACGGCGCCCCGCCGTCCTCCGGCACCCGGTCACCGGCCAACGCTGCTGGTTCAACCAGATCGCTTTCCTGAGCGAATGGACGGTTGCTCCCGAGGTGCGGGAGTACCTCGTCGACGTCTACGGCCCAGACGGGCTGCCGTTTAACACCCGCTTCGGCAACGGCGAACCGATCGGCGAGGACATCATCGCCCTCCTGAACGAGATCTACGAAGCCCACACCCTCCGCACCCCCTGGGAGACGGGAGACCTCATGCTCGTCGACAACATCCGCACCGCCCACAGCCGCGAGGCCTATGAAGGGCCCCGGGAGATCCTCGTCGGCATGGCCGAACCGCGCAACATCTTCGATCTCGACAACCACACCCAGGACGGTGCCCGATGACAGAACTAGCCAATTCCCCATCCGCAACCGACGCAGAACCCAAAACAGTCCCGCCCTTCGCCGTCATTCCCGGAGCCCAGGTGCAGGAGGTACTCAGCGGCAGGGAGAAGCAGGTGGTCGAGCTGGTTGAGCAGACCTACCGGGTGCATGCAGCCGGAGACTCGGTAAACCCCCCGTCCTATTTCCTGCGCTTCCCGGACCGGCCCACCTCGCGCATCATCGCCCTGCCCGCCTCGATCGGAGGTGACGTAGGAGTCGACGGCATCAAATGGGTCTCCAGCTTCCCGGAAAACGTCTCCTCGGGGATACCGCGCGCCTCAGCCGTGCTGATCCTCAACGACCAGGAAACCGGCTACCCCTTCGCCTGCATGGAAGGCTCCATCATCAGCGCCTCCAGGACCGCTGCATCGGCTGCCGCGGCGGCCGACTGGCTCAGCCGGGGCCGCGGGCGTCCACGAAGGATCGGGTTCTTCGGCGTCGGCCTCATAGCCCGCTACATCCACACCTACCTGAAGGCCACCGACTGGTCCTTCGACGAGATAGGCGTGTTCGACCTCTCCGGGGAAAGTGCCGAGGGCTTCAAAGGCTACCTCGAGCGCAGCGGCACCGGAGCACAGGTAAGCGTGCACGAGAGCCCCGAGCAGCTGATCAGAAACAGCGACCTCATCGTGTTCGCCACCGTCGCCGGCCAGCCGCACGTGCACGACACGGCCTGGTTCGCGCACAACCCCCTGGTACTTCACGTGTCCCTGCGCGACCTGGCCCCCGAGATCCTGCTGGCCTCAACCAACATCCTCGACGACATCGACCACTGCCTAAAAGCCGGAACATCAGCCCACCTCGTGGAACAGATGACCGGCAACAGGAACTTCGTGGACGGCACCTTGGCGGACGTCATGGAAGGCAAGGTCTCGCCCGCCGACGACCGCCCCATCGTGTTCTCGCCGTTCGGCCTGGGCGTGCTCGACCTCGCAGTAGGCAAATACGTCTACGCCGAACTCGCCCACACAGGCCAACTCCACGTCCAAGAAGACTTCTTCTCCGAGCTGCGTAGGTACGGCTAACGTGGAACGCACGGACACGCGGGAGGAGGCGCATCCGGCATGGGCAGAGTGACAGGTTCAGTACATACCTCCGGGTGCGAGTGGCTGCAGTACGACTATGGTCCCGGTTTGGTTCCCGAAGAGGGGCCCGAACCATTCACGATGTGGCGGTACCGCCACCTCCTGCCCCTGTCCGACGGGCCGGTGCGTTATCCACTGCCCATCGGAGGCACGCCGCTGCTTCCGGCCCCGGCGCTGAGAGCCGCCTTGGGGACACCGTCCCTGTGGGTCAAGGATGAGACCCGCGGCCCGACGGCGTCGAACAAAGACCGGGCTACGGCGCTGGTGATCGAGGACGGGTTGCGGCACGGCCTGGACACCATCACGACGGCTTCGACGGGCAACGCCGCAGTTGCGACGGCGTTCGGGGCGGCAGCTGCGGGAATGCGGGCAGCCATCTTTGTATCGATCGATTGTCAGGAGGACAAACTCGCACTGATGACGCAGGCTGGGGCATGGGTGTTCCAGGTTCCTGATGGCTACGCGGCCGCCGTCGACCTGTCGCGCGCAGCGGTCGAGGAGTTCGGCTGGGTGGACCGGAATACCGGCGTGAATCCCCTGACGACCGAGGCCAAGAAGACCGTGGCCCTGGAGGTCTGGGAGCAGCTAGGCCGCCGGATGCCCGACGTGATGGTCGCTCCGGTGGGGGACGGTCCCACTCTCGCCGCGCTCGAGAAGGGCTTCGCCGAGTTGGTCGCATGCGGAGTTGCCGCCAGTAAGCCCCGCCTGGTCGGTGTGCAGGCTCAGGCCTGCCAACCGCTGGTGCGAGCCTGGCAGGGGACCGCTCCAGCACCCGACGAACTGGACCCGGGGTCCACGTTGGCCGACGGGATCGCCGTCCTGCGGCCCGCCATCGGCGATGCGGTGCTCGGAGCGGTACGTTCCAGCGGCGGCGCGATGGTCGCCGTGAGCGATTCTGAGCTCATGGACACCGTCGGTTTGCTGGCCTCGACGGCGGGCGTCGGCGCGGAGCCGGCTGGCGCCGCGTCGCTGGCGGGCTTGCGGAGTGCTCTGCGTGAGGGGCTGGTGGACCGCAAAGAGACCATCGTCGTGCTGGTCACCGGTCGCGAGATCAAGGCGGCGGGCTCCCCGAGCCGGGGCAGGGTTACAGTGGCGCACCGGCTGGATGACGTGCGGGAGGCATTCGGAAGGGTTCCCCTGTAACAGGGTCTCCGTAGGTGACCACCCCCTGCGGCAGGGGCGGAAGAGACGACCCAGTGAGGAGCAGTCTCATGCCGGCAACGGCCGCACCTCCGATGATGATGCTGCCAGCGCGCGCGTGCTGCCAATCCAGTCCCACCAATTCGTGCCCATCTGGGCGACGACCGAGCAAACCGAGGAGTGACAGAATGCTCTCCCTACCGCAGATGCTGGGGAATGTGTCCCAGGCATACTTCCAGTCTCCTGAGGACTGGTCACGGTCCGTGACCGACGTCCTGCGGGAGGCCGCGATCTACCATCAGGCCGGAAACGGCTTCTACCGCGCCCAGTGTGAGGCGTTGGGAGTCGATCCCGCCGCGATCAACGACATCAACGACCTGAAATCCCTGCCGTTGTTGCCGGTCGGCATGTTCAAGCGTCCCGACGCCAGGGTGCTGCTGACCTGCTCCCTGGCCGACGTCGAGACCGAAACCCGCTCCAGCGGAACCCGCGGTGTGCCGTCCGTCGCCCCCCGCAACAGCGAGACATCGACCCGGGCGCTGGTCGCCCTGATCGGGACCTACCGGGAGTTCTTCAGTCTCTCCGGGGGCGCGGGACTTTTCCTGAACCCCTCGGACCCCGAAGCCTCGGAGATGGGACTGCTCAAGGACTTGAACGTCCTGAACAGCGTTTTCGACCACCACGCATATCTCGTTGCCGACCAGGCGTTCGACGCCGGGGAGGCCCTGGAGCACCTGCGCCGGTGGGCCGGACACATGACACGCCACATCATCAGTCCGCCGTTCCTCATCGGCCGGCTCCTGCGGTTCCTTGAGCAGGAAAACATCAAGGTGCGCCTGGACCCGTACAGCATGATCATCACGCTAGGCGGCTGGAAACGGCACACGGCCGAGGCCATCCCTGACGAAGACTTGCGGGAGCGGTGCCACGACCTGCTTGGCGTGCGGGCGGTGAACGTGCGGGACATGTACGGGATGATCGAGTCGAACATGCTCGCTGTCGAGTGCCACCTGCACCGCAAGCACGTTCCGCCGTGGTGCTACATCTCCATCCGGGACCCTGCCCAGAGCGGCAAGGAGCTCGCCCCGGGACAGACCGGCACCATCGCCATACTGGACGCCCTCAGCACCAGCTACCCCGGTTTCCTCCTCACCGACGACATCGGCGACGTCCAGACCGGCACCTGCGGGTGCGGCAGAACCGGCCAGGTCATCACCTACCGCCGCCAGGGACAGGGCGGCGGGCCTGGCCACTGCCCGGTCAGCATCGAGCGCTACCTCGGCCCGGGCACCGCCGGGGCTGAGGTGCCGGCACGGCAGGGCCGGGTCACGGTGATGGAAAGGACAGGCCCATGAAAGCGCCCTCCTCCATCGCCGGAACCCGCCCGTTCCGCAGTACCGCCACCGCCCAGCAGGAAACGGCACCGCCCACGGTCAGCCAGATGCATGAACTAACGACCGGCAGCAGCATGCCGCCCGCAGTGCAGACAGACCCGGCCGCGAACGTACGCGCCGGCGTCACAGTCTATTTCCTGGGCGGCGAGCAGAACCTGCTCTACGTTGAGGTCAACGGACAGTGGGTGGAATACGTCAAGTCCGCCCCGCCGCCCGCGGATCCGAGGCCGGCAACTCAAACGCCCCTGACCCACCCAAACCCGCACACGGACACAAACCAAAACGCCCGCCCGGGCCCCGACGGATGGCCGCGCCCTCCTGCATGGCCTGACCCCGTCCACTGGGCCGGCTACACCTGCCACAGCCCCTACGAAATCACCCGGGAACGCAAACGCCGCGTCTACCACGATCCCACCACCAGGCCGGACCTGCTATTCACCGGGAACGCCGGGGCACCCGCCCTGCCCCTGCCGGTCCTGGAGCCAGCCAGGCACCTGGCAGACCCGGAACCATGGCTCGATCCCGACACGGGGAACCGGTTCTCCTCCGTCCAGGCCAGCACCGTCCTGAAGCTCCTGAGATACGCCCCGCGCTAACCGTTTACGGCTCCCGCTGTTTGGTTTGGTAAGACACCGCCCCGCTCACACCGAGGTTCCAGTTCGGCAAAATAGCCCGATGAGAGACGTGAGGCAGTTAGCCGCGGGACGGACCCTTCCGCCCACCTGGGACGCTGCCCACTGCTGAGATGGAAGCACCCTGCGAGCCTTAAACAACTTCAACCGATTGTTCAGCTAGACGGCGCACCTCGGGTGTAGTCGGCGGTAACCACCTGCGTAAAACCGTCTAGCCGAATATTCCCGCCATAGGGCAGGATCCACTGAGGACGAGTGTGCCCGAACGGGACGCCGAGACAGACGACGGCATCATCGTTGTAGCGCGCAACCTCGCTGATTACTGCCTCATAATGACTCGTCCGGAGCTGTGCGCGGTCGTGGGGAGGCGGCACAACCCCATAGTTGCTCGCTGGAGGTCGCGCGACCAGGATTCCGTCAACGGCGGCCAGGACGCCTCTCTCACCGAGAGCACGTACCCACCTCCTGATCTGCACTGCGGGTGGAATCTCCTCGCTTGCTTCGAGAAGGAGGATTTTACCCTGGAGGCACTCGAGCGGCGGCAGTCGGTTCGCAAGCGCAAGCTGGTCTATGACCTCGAAGCACCCGCCCCAAGTGCCGCCTTCTGCGATACGCCTTGGTCCCGCCCACAGCCACGGCTCAGTGCGCTCACGCGAGCCGAAGTCCGTCAGAGCACTGAGCGAACGCCAGTCCGGTCCAAAATCTTCTGACGCACCTGGATCGAAGATGTTCACATGGGCATCTTCGAAGAGGGCGGCGCGCAGTGAGGTTAGATGAACCTCATCGATGTGGGGGCCCGGTCCGATGTGCACTTGGGTTGACCCACCGTAATAGCCTGGGATACCCAAAGACCACAGCCAGTTGAGGATATTGGTGTTGTCGCTATAGCCGAAGAACGGCTTCGGGTCCGAAAGGGCAAGTTCAGCATTGAGGTGCGCGACGACGGTGATCTGGTCGTCGCCGCCGACGGTTGTGAAGATGGCCCGGATGCTGGGGTCAGCGAAGGCGGCGTTTACGTCGGCGGCGCGTTCTTGAGCCGACGCTCCCAGCGTGCGGGTCGTCGCATACTCCACGGGCACGAGCCCCGTCACGGAGAAGAGCCGCTGCATAGCCCGCTCGTGAATAGCCGGCGCGAACCCCGGCGCTGCAAATGACGGGGACAGAACAGCAACTCGATCACCCGGCGCAAGCTTAGGAAGGGGCACGAAGGCCGCGGACTGTGGCACTCATCGATTCAACCACCTCTAGGCCCGCTGAGGCAGCCACTGCTATCCGGAATATGCCGGCGGAGTTTGCCATGCCGGAGAGGGCGGAGTTTGCCACACCGGAGCGAAGTGTCCCGCTCTTCTTGCCCAGGCGAGTTGGCGGCAGAAGGTTCGTCAAGCCGTGGTCAGGGGATTACTGGCCCGGCTGGATACAGAAGATGCGGGTCTGCCGCATTACGCCGTTCACGGGTGTCGTGAAGTTTGCCCGGCTGTGGGACCGATCAGTTGAAGCACCTATGCGCCGTCACCAAGGTTTCGAACACGGGGCTGGCATCACCTCGTGCACGGGCGTACCGTCGTTTTGACAATCAAGGCAGCGATCGCCTGGTTCGACCGGACACAAGGGCGCCGGTCTGCTGAGCCCGTTGCAGTCAATCCTTGGAGGAGCCGATGGCTGGATGGAATGCTGACACTGCTGCCGGGCCCCTCGGTTCAGCAACGGTCACCTTGATAGAGGGGGCCTCCTTTTGCATCTCATCGGATAGCGGAGATCTTCAGCCTGAGTACCCGCACGGGGTTTTTGTCGAGGATACGCGAATCCTATCCCGCTGGAATTTGACCGTTAACGGCCAGCCGCTGGAGCCCTTGGCCGCCAAGACCAAGCAGCCCTATCGTGCTTTCTTCGTCGGTCGGGTGCATCGCTCGGATGGATACGCAGACAGCCCGCTGATCGTCGAACGACTCCGTGAGGTAGGTGCCGGAATCCTGGAACAGATCACGGTCAGAAACTACTCACCAACCCCTGCCGAGTGCATTGTTTCCTTTAAAGCCGAAGCGGACTTCGCGGACCTCTTCGAGGTGAAAGAAGCACGCATACAGCGGTGCTGGGATGAAATCCGCCAGATTGATGGCGACGCACTCACTATCCGGGCCGGCTGGGAGGACATCCGGAAGGGCGTGGCCATCCAAGCCCCCGGAGCAGACATTACGCCAGAGGCGCTCACGTACCGCGTGACCGTCCCGCCGCACGGCCATTGGACCGCGGTCCTGACCGTGATACCCAGCATCGAGGGGGCCGACTGCGCGACTGCGTTTGTCCACCGAGACGGGGACGGCTTGTCGCCCAGGGACCGGCGCCGGCAGGCGTGGGTGTCCAATATCCCGGTCGTGCAGATGGGTAACCGCTCCATTGAGCGGACTCTGCGGCGCAGCTACGAAGATTTGGGTGCGCTTCGCATTGAAGATCCTGACCACCCGGATCGGGTGGTGGTTGCTGCCGGCGCGCCATGGTTCATGGCGCTGTTCGGCAGGGACTCGTTATGGGCTTCCATCATGGCGCTGCCTGTCGACCCATCCCTGGCTGTCGGTACTATCCAGACCTTGGCTGACCGCCAGGGCAGCGTCGTGGACGAGATGAGCGAGGAGGAGCCGGGCAAGATCCTGCACGAAGTTCGGTTCGACGTGTCCAGCAGGTTGTCCTTGGGCGGCAAGTCCTCGTACTACGGGAGCGTCGACGCCACACCGCTGTTCGTGGCCTTGCTCGGGGAAGTCAGTCGCTGGGGTTTCGCCGCGGATACGGTTGCGTCACTAATGCCCAACGTGGACCGCGCGATGGACTGGATCCGGGACTACGGGGACAGGGACGGGGACGGTTTCGTGGAGTATGAGCGTCTCAACGACCGCGGGCTGATCAACCAGGGATGGAAGGACTCCTGGGACGGCATCAACTTTGCTGATGGCAGGCTGGCCGAGCCTCCGATCGCGCTGTGCGAGGTGCAGGCCTATGTATATAGCGCGTATTTGGCGCGCTCCTGGATAGCCTATGATTCCGGTGACGCGGACTTGGCCGTGAAGTACCGGGACCTCGCTGCACGGCTGAAGAGGCAGTTCAATGAACAGTTTTGGCTGCCTGAGCACGGCTACTATGCCGTTGCCCTTGACGCCAGAAAGAGACCGGTTGATGCCTGTGCTTCCAACATGGGTCACGGCCTGCTGTTCGGACTCATCGATGAGGACAAGGCCCCGCTCGTAGTGGAACGCCTGATGTCCCCTGAGATGTTCAGCGGATGGGGTGTCCGTACTCTGGCCAGCGACATGGGCGCCTACAACCCCGTCAGCTACCACAACGGGTCGGTGTGGCCGCATGACAACGCGATCATCGCGGCCGGTCTGCTTCGCTACGGCTTCGTAGCCGAGGCACAGCGGATCGCAACTGCCCTGCTGGAGGCGGCCGAATATTCGGATGGGCGACTGCCCGAACTGTTCTGCGGCTTTAGCCGGGAGCACTATGACGAGCCCGTGCCGTACCCCACAGCCTGCTCGCCCCAGGCCTGGGCTGCCACCACCCCCATTATGCTTGTCAAGAGCCTGATGGGTTACTACCCAGATGTCGCCCTCGGCGGCCTATGGATGGATCCCGTCCTCCCGGACTCCTACGGCGGTGTGCACATCACCAACGCTCCCATGGCAGGCGGCCGTATCACCATCGACATCGCCGGATGTACTGCGTCTGTCCGGGGGCTACCCGAGGGTATGGTGCTCCGGCACGGTTCGCGCCCTTGGGCGGCGGACCTCGTGGAACGTGCGGCAAGGCGCGGAAAGGCTTAGCAGGATCGGCGCCGGGCGGCGATTTCTCGTGAGTCCGAAATTCAGTGCGCCTTTTGGGTGGTGTTTCGGCACGGCCACCCGGTCGCGCGTTGAAGTCCGGAGACATCAAGAAGTACCCCCGGCAGCGTCCTGGAGATGGACGAGATCAACGAGGACCTCAAGGGGACGTCGGTCGTCCTTATCATCGGGGCTAACGACACTGTCGACCCGGCGGCGTCGTAGGACCCGGCAGCCTGATCGCCGGCATGCCCGTGCTGCATGTCTGGGAAGCCGAGAACGTCGTGGTAATCAAACGCTCCGTGGCCGCAGGCTACACAGGAGTACGCGACCACGGGGGATCAGGGTGATGGTGCGACGTCGATGAGCACTTTACCGATGGTGCCCTGCTCCACGGCGTCGTGTGCTGCACCGGTCGCCCGGAGTGGGAAGCGGGTTAGCGGCAGGCCGTGTTCTTCACCGACGCGCAACGCGCCGGCCTTCAGCGCCTCGGAGACGGCGGCGACGGCGTGCTGTTTCTGCTCGTCGGTGACCGTGTAGGTGAGGATGAACTGGTACCGGACGTTCTTCGTCATGCTTTCACGGATGGGAACCGTCACTGATTCGCCTGGATTTGCCGCGTAGATGGCTATGGTTCCGCTTGGCTTGAGCACCTGCACGTCGGTGTCGATGTTCGCTGGAGCGTTAACGTCGACGATGCTGTCGACGCCGCCGGGGGCGGCCTGGCGGACAGCAGTGACAACGTCGTCGGTGCGGTAGTTGATGACTGTATGGGCTCCGGCGAGGCGTGCGAGTTCAGCTTTCCGGTCTCCGCTGACGGTGGTGATGACGGTTGCTCCGGCCCAGTTGGCGAGCTGAATGGAAGCGTGCCCCACTGCGCCTGCGCCGCCAGTGACCAGTACCGTGAGTCCCGCCAAGGCTCCGGGGGAGAGCCTGGCAGGGCCGTCCTCGTTCGCGGTCAGCGCCCGGTGCGCTGTCAGGGCGGGGATACCGACGGACGCACCAGTGTCGAAGGACTCAGCGTCCGGCAGCGGGACTGCTTTGGCCGCCGGTACGACGGCATACTCCTGTGCGGTGCCCTCGTTACTGCCCCAGGCGACGTCCCAGAGCCAGACCCGGTCTCCGACACTGAGCCCTGTCACTCCGGATCCGATCGCGTCGATCACTCCGGCGCCGTCCTGGTTAGGGACCTTCGGCGCTTCCAGGGCGGTGCTTCCTCCTCCGCCTGCCCGGGACTTCCAGTCGGTGGGGTTCACACCGGAGACGACCACGCGGACCCGGACCTCATCCGTGCCGGGATGAGTCAGCGGTTTGTCCTGAAGCTTCAGCACTGAGGACGAACCTGTTTCTTCGTACACAATCGCTTTCACGTCTTCTCCAATGAGTCGGGTTACCCGTGGTCGGCCTTACGGAACCAACCTATCGAAGGACGGTGGCCCACTGCCGGTATCTTTGCACCCCAATCATGGCGCCGTATCGAGTGGACTATTGCAGGCGCGAAGGGTCGTTGAAATCGAGCGGCGGATTTCTCCGCGAATCAACGCTTAGCCAATGTCGTGCGCCGGACTCCGGCTGGCCTGAGAGAACGCTGATACGAAGCGAAGCGATGGCGTACGGTGCAGCGGATCTTTCACGGAGCGAATGGCGGCCCACCTCGGGCACGTGTTCTCCCTGCCTTTCAGCCCGGTGGGGTACGGAGCAGGGCGCGCAAGGTCTGGATGGTGTCGGCCTCCGCGGCCGTCTTGTCGTCGCGGTAGCGCTTGACGCGCGCGAACCGAAGGGCGATTCCACCCGGATAGCGGGGAGACTGCTGGACGCCGTCGATGGCGATCTCGACCACGGTGACCGGCTCGGTCCACACCGTACCCGCCGTACGCCGCACCTCCAACTCCTGAAACCTTTCGGTCTGCCATTGCAGCAGCGCGTCGGTGAGGCCCTTGAAAGTCTTGCCCACCATCACGTAACCGCCAGGTTCGCCGAACTCGCCAACAGGGTCCAGGGCTCCGAGGTGCAGATTCGACAGCAGCCCGGTGCGCCGTCCTGACCCCCATTCGCAGGCGAGCACCACCAGGTCGTAGGTGAGCACGGGCTTCACCTTGATCCAGTTCGAACCCCGCCGCCCGGCGGCGTAGGCAGAGCCCACCGCCTTCACGACCACGCCCTCATGGCCGGCGGCCAGCGCATCGCGTGACACTGACTCGGCAACAGCCGCATCCGCAGTGATTTTCCCCGGGATGCGGTGAGAGGGGGCGATGCGCTCGAGCACGCCGATGCGTGTGGACAACGGCTCGTCGAGCAGGTCGCGCCCGTCAATGTGCAGCACGTCGAAGAACCACGGATGCAGCAGCGTGGCGCGCGCCGCGTTCGCCCCGAACCGGGACATGGTCTCCTGGAACGGCCGGGGGCCGCCGTCCTCGTCAAGGGCCAGGGTCTCGCCGTCGAGAATCACATCGCGCACGGGCAGTCCGCGCACCACCTCTACCACCTCAGGCAGCCGGTGGGTCACCTCCGCCAGGGTGCGGGTGTAGATGCGCACGTCGTCGCCGGCACGGTGCACCTGGATGCGTGCGCCGTCGAGCTTGTATTCCACCGACGCTTCCCCCGTCGCCTCCAGCGCCTCGCTAGCACTCGCCGCGGTTGCGGCGAGCATGGGCTGCACGGGACGCCCGACGACGAGGCCGACCGCGTCAAGCTGGGCGGCGGTGCCTGTAATCGCCAGCAGGGCGGTCCCGCCGAGATCACCGGAGAGCATCGCTGCGCGGCGTACGGCCTCGAGGGGCCGGCCGGCGGCGCGGGCGACCGCATCCGTCAGTACGCCCTCGAGTGCGCCGGTACGAAGTTCTCCGAGCAGCACGCCGGCGATGAAGGCCTGCTCCCGTTCGGTGGCTTCCGCCATCAGAGTCCGAAGGGTGGCGGCGCGCTCCACCGTCGAGCCAGCGCCTGCGGCTGCCAGCAGCCGATCCAATGCAAGGTCGAGGTGCGCGATGGTGAGAGTCGGCTCAGGCGCCGGCTCGCTCCTTGCTGTCCTTATGCCGCTCCAGCCGATCCCGACTCGGCCCTGGCGAGGCTTAGCGGTGAGCAAGCCGACCGCCGTCGGGATGTCCGCGGGGTCGAGCCGGAGCAGCAGGCCTGCCAGTTCGTTGACCTTGGCGAGCCGGGAGCGGGTGGCCGCGACGGCTTCCGAGGTCCTCACGAGCTCATCGAGCAGCATGGCACCAGTCTGCCACGGCCGCTGGCTATGGACAGCGGTTGCACCCTGATCCAGAATGGGCCCGTGGGAATCATCGTCGCCAACCTGTTTGTCACCCTCGACGGCGTCTACCAGGCCCCGGGCGGCAGCGAAGAAGATACCGCGGGCGGATTCGCCTTCGGTGGCTGGCAGGCGCCGGTGTCCGACGACGAGGCCGGCGCTGCCATCGGCGAGGAGATCGGCCGCATCGACGCCCTGCTCCTCGGCCGGAAGACCTACGACATTTTTGCGGCGTACTGGCCGCACCAGTCCGGCGAGATCGGCGGCACGCTCAACCGAGTGCCCAAGTTCGTCGTCTCGCATTCACTGGCTGCTCCGGCGTGGGCGGGCACCAAGGTGCTGCCAGATGCTGCGTCAGCGGGCCGGCTCCGTGAAGAGTTCGACGAGGTGCACATGTTCGGCAGCGGCGTCCTCATCCGGTCGTTGCTGGCGGCGGACCTGCTGGACCGCCTCCACCTGTGGCTTTATCCGCTAACCCTCGGGCAGGGCAAGCGCATCTTCGACTCCGGGACCGTCCCCGCCTCCTTCCGCCTCGCCGAGCCGGCGCGCACCTTCCCGAAGGGGGCAGTGTCATTGGTCTACGAGCGCGCGGGCAGCGTGGCGACGCAGGACATGCCGGACGCCTGACGGTGATCGGCCCGTTCAGACGACAGCTGCAGCTGGTCATTGGCCTTTCGCTGCATGTTGCCGCACATCGCGGCGAACTGACCCGAGGGCATGTCAGCAGTACGAGCCCCGTCCTTCGGGACGGGGCTCGTACTTGTTTTTGCGTTGGACGTGCCGTTGGCGAGCTGAAACAGATCCTTCCAAAAATCATGCTTCCCGACACTCCGGGGCCAATCACGCTGGTTCGTGCGAGCTTCTCAGGTGCGCGCTACGCACCTGTCATGCTGAAGCTCGGCCGGCACTGCACTCCAGGTCCGCCGGGTATCGGTTTCCGGTGGCGCCCGTACCCGCTAGCCGATCGGAGTGGGCGGCCGCTCGCCACGGAGGACGGCGAGCGTGTTGTCCGCGGCGAGTACTGCCATGGCGGTGCGCGTCTCGACGGTGGCCGAGCCGAGGTGAGGCACGAGTGTCACGTTTTCCAGGTCGAGCAACTCGGGGTGGACCTGCGGCTCCTTCTCGAAGACGTCAAGCCCGGCGCCCGCGATGACGCCTTCGCGCAGCGCGGCGGCGAGGGCCGCTTCGTCGACGATCAGTCCGCGTGCGGTGTTGACGAGGTAGGTGGAGCTCTTCATCGCTGAAAGCTGCTCGGCGCCGATCAGATGGTGCGTTGCCGGTCCGTAAGGGCAGTGCAGCGAAATGACATCGGAAACAGTCAGCAGCTCGTCGAGGTCGACCCGGCGGGCGCCCAGTTCCGCGGCGATCGCGGGATCGATCTCGCTGCGCGACTGGTAGACGATGTCCATGCCGAAGGCCTTGGCGCGGCGTGCTGTCGCCTGGCCGATGCCGCCCATGCCGACGACGCCGAGGGTCTTGCCCTGCAGGCTGGACCCGAGAAGGAAGAACATGCCCCACTTCCACGGCTGGCCGGCGCGGATGAGCCGTTCGCCCTCGCCGAGGCGGCGGGTTGCCATCAGGATGAGCCCGAACGCGATGTCGGCGGTGGCCTCGGTGAGCACGCCGGGGGTGTTGGTGGCGATGATGCCACGTCCGGTGCAGGCGGGCACGTCGATGTTGTCGTAGCCGACGGCGACGTTGGAGACGACCCTGAGCTGCGGGCCCGCGGCGTCGAGCAGCTCGCCGTCGATGCGTTCGGTGAGGAGGCTCACGATGGCATCGGCCCCGGCCACGCGGCGCAGCAGCTCCTCGCGGCTGATCGATTCCGTTCCGGTCCATGCATCGACCTCGTGCTCGGCACGAAGCTTTTCCAGCGCTGCGTCGGGCACCCTGCCCGTAACGACTACCCGGCTCATGCGGTCACGATCCATTCGCGCAGTCGTCCGAGGCCCTCGCGGATAGATGACGCCTCGATGCCCGAGTAGGCGAGCCGGATGTACTGCCGGTCCTC
Source organism: Arthrobacter sp. SAFR-023 (assembly GCF_051965295.1). Taxonomy (NCBI): domain Bacteria; kingdom Bacillati; phylum Actinomycetota; class Actinomycetes; order Micrococcales; family Micrococcaceae; genus Arthrobacter; species Arthrobacter sp. SAFR-023. The sequence goes on from NZ_JBQCMF010000004.1 coordinate 83,723, forward strand.
ACCGGGCAGGCGCCGGCCGAAGTGCTCCCGGGTGCAGAAGGAGACGCCTGTCTTGTACAGGGCGTCCGAGGCGAAGTCGCCGACTGCCGTGTAACCCATGCGTTCCATGACCTCGGTGACGTCGGGGAACAGGTAGAACGTCGACTGCGGCACGGCGACGTGCATGCCGGGGATGGAGTTCACCAGCTCGCAGGCCGTGTCGCGGCGCGTCTGCAGGGTGTCAAGCATCTGCTGCACAGAATCCTGGGGGCCGCGGAGCGCTTCGACGCCGGCCCACTGCACGTAGTGAGTGGTGCAGGACTCGTCGTTGGTGTTCAGCGTGCTGAGCACCTGGGCGATCTCGCGCGGGGCGACGGCGCAGCCCAGGCGTGAGCCGGTCATAGCAAACTTCTTGCTGAACGTGTAGAGGATGACAGTGCGCTCGGCCATGCCGGGTATCGATGTGATCGAGCTCGAGACGCCCTCATAGCGGGTCTCAAAGTAGGCCTCGTCGGAGAGTACCCAGAGGTCGTGTTCGATTGCCAGCTGTGCGATGGCCTCGCGCTCGGCTGCGGTCGACTCGGCAGAGATGGGGTTCTGCAGGTCGTTGTAGATGATGGCGACGGTGTTCGGGGTGATCGAGGCGCGGATCTGCTCAAGGTCGATCGCGAAGCCCGTGCTCGTGGGCACGTAGCGGTACGGCACGGCGGTGCCGCCGAGGTACTCGATCTGCGATTCGTAGATGGGGAAGCCGGGGTTGGGGTAGAGCACTTCCTGGCCGGGGTTCATGACCGCCTGCAGGAACTTCGTGATGACGGGCTTGCCGCCGGTCATCACCACCACGTTCTCGGGGGAGAACTGGACGCCGCGGCGCGAGCCTATGTCGTCGGCAAGGGCCTCACGCAGTTGCGGGATGCCGGGGCCGGGGCAGTAGCCCGTGTAGCCGTCCGCGATGGCCCGGTTCATCGCTTCCACGATGTTCGGAGCGGTGGGGATGTTTATGTCGCCGAGGTGGAAGGGGTACACCAGGTTCCCCTTTGCCTTCCAGGCGGCGGCTGCCTGTGCGACGCTGAAGGCGGTTTCGGTGCCCAGGCGTTCGAGCCGGTGCGCGAGCTGCTGCATGCTTGTTCTACTCCTCATCGAGTTGACGATCGATTCTCAGGCGAACCCATAAGTAATATATGCCGGAGAACAGAACTAATATATCAGAGTCGGTGTGATTCGGCATCAGTAGGCGGTTGTATGGTGAGCGCATTTGACCTGCGGGTTTAGCAGCGCCAGTGCCGAGGACAGTCGGAGTGGAACAACGCGGGTGACCGGCCACGAACACTTCGGTTTAGCCCGGTCAACGCACAATGGTGCGGTGACCAGCATCCAGGCGCCGAGTCCAGCCGCGTGAGTCGAGATATTCCAGCAGCGGAACCGCGACCCGTCGTGTTGTGCCGAGCACCTGGCGTGCCTGGCTCGTGGTGAATGGCTGCTCCAAGCGGGCCAGCTCGCGCATGGCAAGGGCCGGCGCCGTAGGCAGTAGCACCACCCCGTCGCGCAACCGCAGCAAGCGTCCGGCGCGCTCGGCGGCAGCCAGCTCGCGCACGCCCAAGCCCAGCGTGGCCAACTCATCGGCTTCCGGGGCATGGAACGCGTCTGCGGCAAGCCTGCGCTCCAACTCGGCGACAGCGGACCCGGCGGCGCCAAGGTTGGCATGGCTGCCGGGCAGCCGGACGTGGCCGCCCTCCTGTTCCAGGCCTGCATCGCGCACGACGGGGGCAAGAAGCCTCTCATCGGGCAGCTCGAGCAGGTCCCGCGCCGCACCCTGCGAAAGTCCCGGTGCCAGGGGATCGCGCTCAAGCAGCACCTCGAGGGCCGTGCGCAGCCGGTGCTGCCATGCCTCGAAGAGGGGAGCATGCACCCACCAGTCGCCGAAAACAAAGACGCCGGACGGCGCCTCTGCGTCGTGCGCAGGCAGCAGCCCGAGCCGACGCAGGTGTTGTTCCTGGACCGCCCCGCGGCCCGCCACTTCACCCAGCACGTCGCCGGCGGCGTCCAAGCCTGCGAGCCGCTCCGCCCAGTGGACACCGTCGCCGCGCCGCCGCAAGGCCGGGGGATCGGCGTCGAGGATCTGCGCTCCGCCCAGCACGGAGCGGCTCCCGGGGTCGCGCAGCACCAGCCGGTCACCAAGAACGAGCGGCAGGCGCCTGTCCAGGACGAGCCGGGCGTGGTCGGCACCAAAGGGGCGCAGCCGGGCTGGCACGGCCGCAGTACCGGCATGCACCATGAGCTGCTCCGGCACATCCGTATAGGGCACACCGGTAGTGCGGTGGATGCCCAGGACGCCCGTGATGGGCCATGCCTCGGGGGTAAGCAGAGCGTCTCCGCGGCGGATCTCGGCGGCGGATACGTCACGCAGGTTCAGCGCAACCCTGTTGACAGGTCCCAGCGAGGAGTATGAGGTATCGCGGCTTTGAAGGCCACGGACCACTACGGGCCGCGAACCATCGTGGCCCAGCAGCTGCAGCCGGTCACCCTGCACGAGCGTTCCCGCTGCCAGTGTTCCGGTCACCACCGTTCCGGAACCGGTGATGGTAAAGGAGCGGTCCACCCACAATCGGAGCCGCCCTGTGGTGGTGGGGGAAGGCACGCCGGCCAGCACGCCGTCGAGCGTGGCACGCAATTCCGCCAGGCCGGTACCCTCGGTGGCAGACACAGCAACTGCGGGCGCGTTCTGCAGACCTGTTCCGGCCAGCTCTCTGCGGGTCCGGGCCAGCACGTCAGCAACCCGCCCTGGCGCCAGGTCCACCCTGCTGAGGACAACGACGCCGTACTCAATCCCCAACGCAGCGATGGCGTCCCGGTGATCGCTGGACTGCGCCTGCCAGCCCTCATCGGCGGCGACGACGAAGCAGACGACGGGCGCCGGCCCGATTCCGGCCAGCATGTTGCCGAGGAAGCGCTCGTGGCCCGGTACGTCCACGAAGGCAACATCCTGGCCGGATGGCAAGGTGGTCCAGGCATAACCCAAGTCGATGGTCAGGCCGCGCCGCCGCTCTTCCTCCCAACGGTCCGGCTCCATGCCGGTAAGCGCGCGCACCAGCGTGCTCTTACCGGAATCGACATGGCCGGCGGTGGCAACGACATGCACTGCTTAGCCCGCCCTGCCTGCATCCGCAGGGTCGAGGGCTGCCAGGGCGCGGCGTACCGCGTCGAGAATCCGGTCATCGTCCCCTTCGGGCACGCAGCGCAGATCGACCAGGCACGAGCCGTCGTGGACGCGCGGAAGCACAGCCGGGTGGCCGGCACGCAAGGGCCCCGCGAGCTCTGCTGGAAGCCGGACCGCCCATCCCGGCAGGGGAACACCAGGCGCTCCGCCGCCGCCGACCCGGCCATCGTGCGCCACGACAGGCACCCGCAGGGCCTCGGCGAGCCGGTCGGTACGGCTCCGCAGGTGTCCCAGGTCCGCGTGCAACGCCTGGACAACCGGCGGTGGTTCGCCCGCGAGTGTCGCCTCCAGCGCGGCGAGGGCAAGTTTGTCCGCACGGACGGCACGGGCAAGCGGGTGGCGCGCCAACCGGGTGATGACCTCTGCGCTACCGAGCAGCAAACCGGCCTGGGGGCCGCCCAGCAGTTTGTCACCGCTGGCGATGACGACGTCGGCCCCGCTTGCCAACGCGGTGGCGGCATCCGGTTCTTCGGGCAGGTGCGGATCGGGCGCCAGCAGTCCACTGCCCAGGTCGGCCACGAGTGCAACCCCGTGCGCCGCGGTCAGCGAGCTCAGTTCGCCCAGTGGAACGGCGGACGTGAATCCATCCACCCGGAAGTTGCTCGGGTGGACCTTGAGTACGCAGCCGGTGGCCGGTCCGAGGGCGCTGGCGTAGTCCCGCAGGTGCGTCCGGTTGGTCGTGCCCACCTCGTGCAGGGTCGCGCCCGTCGATTCGATGAGGTCCGGCAACCGGAAACCGGCACCAATCTCAACCAGTTCCCCGCGGCTCACCACGACCTCCCGGCCCGTGGCGAGGGCTGTGGTGGCCAGCACCAGCGCGGCAGCCCCGTTGTTGACCACCAGCGCGTCCTCCGCAGCGGGACACGCGGCGAGCAATGCAGCCCGGGCACCGGCGCCGCGGCGGGAGCGGTTGCCCGTTGCCAGATCGAGTTCCACGTCCACGTAGCCGCTGGCTGCGACAAGTGCTTCAACCGCACCGGCGGAAAGCGGGGCGCGACCAAGGTTGGTATGGACGATGACGCCAGTTGCGTTGAGCACCGGCCGCAGGGTTGTCGCGGTACGAGTAGCGACGGCGGCCAGCAGGGCCGGTTCCACCTGGGCGGGAGCGAGCTCACCGCGCCGCGCCTGCTCCTGGGCTTCCTGGACGAGTTCGCGGATGACGCGTCCACTCAGGCGCTTCCCGGCTCTGCGGACGGCCGGCAGGGCCAGCAGATCATCGGTGCGCGGAATTAGGCGGCGGGGATCGACCTGGTCCACAGTCCCTCCTCGTACCGCCTCGTGCCCGTCGGTGGTTGGCGGAGGCGGACGGGAATCGAACCCGCCAGGCCGAGATACTCGGCCTCACCGGTTTTGAAGACCGGGGGGCCCACCAGGACCCGGACGCCACCGCGTTCAATTTAGCAGATTGCCCACGGGGGTACGCTAGGGACGTGAACGAGACCCAGACGTCTATTCCACAGCACGGCGCGCTCGGCGCTGTCCGGCTCACCGGCTATGCCCACGGTGGTGGGTGCGCGTGCAAGATTCCGCCCGGCGAACTCGAAGAAGCGGTTCGCGGACTCACCGGCCAACCCGGCGCGGAGGTGCTGGTCGGTCTGGACAGCGGCGACGACGCGGCTGCCGTCCTGGTGCGTGACGATCTGGCGGTGCTCTCTACCGCTGACTTCTTCACCCCCGTCGTCGACGACGCCTTCGACTGGGGTCGGATCGCGGCCGCCAACGCGCTCTCGGACATTTACGCGATGGGCGGCCGCCCGATCATGGCGATCAACCTCGTAGGCTGGCCCCGGGGCGTGCTGCCACTGGAGTTGATGACTGAAGTCCTCCGCGGCGGTCTTAGCGTCGCGGCTGAGGCGGCGTGCCCGGTGATCGGCGGTCACTCCATTGACGATCCGGAGCCGAAATACGGGATGGCCGTAACCGGCGTTGCCCATCCCGACCGGTTGTTGCGCAACGACGCCGCCGGGCCCGGGCTGCCCCTCACGCTGACCAAGCCGATCGGCGTCGGACTGCTCAATAACCGGCACAAGCAGACCGGTGAGGTGTTCGCCGAAGCGGTGGCGACAATGACGCGCCTCAATCGAGACGCGGCCGGGGATGCGGTGGCGGCCGGCGTGCGTGCAGCCACGGACGTGACGGGCTTCGGCCTGCTTGGACATCTGTACAAGATGTGCCGCGCCTCCGGAGTGGGGGCAGTAATCGACCGGAAGGCGGTACCACTTGTCGACGGCGCCCGGCAGGCCCTGCGCGACGGCTTTGTTTCCGGTGGGACCCGGCGCAATCTTGATTGGGTTCGACCGCAGCTAAGGGTCGCTGCCGGCGTCACCGAAGACGATCTGCTCCTCCTTGCCGATGCGCAGACCTCGGGTGGCCTGCTCGTCGTCGGCGAGTTGCCCGGGCATCCCGTGATCGGGCATACGGTCGTGGGCCAGGGCATCGAGATCCGCTGAGCCCGCTGAACCAGAGCCGGCCGGCCAGTCACTTGGCAGTAGTGATCGAATCGCCAGTGATCCCAGCCGCGCGGCGGGCGGCAAGCCGGTTCTTCTGCGGTTCGATCGTGTAGCGCGGATCCCTGGCTGACGAGAGGCCAGCCTCGAAGACGCCGAACCGTGTCAGCGCCGAGGCGGTCAGCAGAGCCAGTCCCGACATTGCGGCAACCGCCCGGTTACGTCCGCCCAGCAGTGTCCCCAGACCGCCGGCGGCTGCCAAATACTCGCTCCATTTGAGCATGGCCCCCGCTTTGCCCTCGTGCAGGGGCTCGGCTGCCACAGGGTCCATCCGATGTTCCATTACTCGCATGGCAGCCACGTCACCGACCACGCCGAGCACGGCAAGGTTCCGGGCGGGGCCTGCCTCGTGCACCGGAGTCGTGATCATGGCGAGCCCGGCAGAGGCGAGGGCCGCCGAACTCACGAAGACGAAGGGCAGTTCCTCGTGCGCGGCGTTCCACGTCGGTGTGGCTGTATCGCCGAGCAGGACCGCCGTGTACGCCGCCAGTGGTCCGGCAAATAACGCGGCCCCAAAGCCGGCCGGCCCCTCGGCCGTTTGCAGCACGGTCCGCAACGGGCCCAGCGGCAACCGCGCCCCGCTCATCCGGTCGATTTCCGCTACGGCAGGGACGGCCGCCCCGAGGCTGAACGCGCTGAGAATCCACGAACCCACACTCATCGGCGAAGTCACCTTGATGGTTCGCAGCATATTCAGAAAGCGTTCCGGCCGGCCCAGGTCCTTCACCAGCGCAACAGCACCGAGGCTTACCGCTGTCAGGGCACTCAACCGGGCATTCCGGCGCAGTGTCGGCCGTCGGGTCAGCTGCCCGCCGAGGCCAAGCAGTGCGGAACCCGCTGCGACACCGCCGAGGAACAGGTAGGCGGCGACCTCGTCGCCCCAGGGCGCCGGCTTGACCACCGGACGGCCGTAGTACGAGGTGAACTCCGGTTCCGGCACCATGGGCATTTCCCGGGAGCCGTCACCGCTGTCGCGGCGGCCGGTGCCGCGCTTGCCGCCGGGCCGACGGCGGCGGGTAGGTTCGGGCGGCCGGAAGCTATCGAACTCGGAGTGGGTCACGCGCGTCCTCCCAGGAAAGCCACTGCCGCTGCGGCGACCATGCCCGCTACGGCCATACCGGCCCGTCGGTACATCTGCGGCAGATCGGCGGTGGGCACCCTCGGGTCCGGCGGGAGGCCGTAAACCTCCGGTTCGTCGAGAAGGAGGAAGACCGCTCCGGTTCCGCCGACGCCGTCGAGCTCGTTTGCACCATAAAGTCTCGCTTCGGTCAGGCCTTGGGCATGCAGGTCGGCAACCCGTTCCCGGGCCGTTTCCACCATGTCGTCGTGGTCGCCGAACTTGATGGACGTCGTCGGGCAGGCTTTGGCGCAGGCGGGTGTCTCATCGGCGACCAAGCGGTCGTAGCACAGCGTGCACTTCTGGGCGACGCCCGCGTTGGGGACGGCGGGATGTTCGGCGTGCTGCTCCTTCCGCTTGGCGGCCACCGCCACCATGCCGTCGCTGCGACGCTCAATCACGCCGAACGGACACCCGGCCACGCAGGTTCCGCAGCCGTTGCATACGTCGTCCTGAACCACCACCGTGCCGAACTCCGTGCGGAAAAGCGCTCCGGTCGGGCAGACATCCAGGCACCCGGCATGGGTGCAGTGCTTGCAGACATCGGAGGACATCAGCCACCGGAAGTCCGCCGTGTCCGGCGGTGTCGTATCCACCTGCGCCAGGTCCTGTCCAGTGGGCGCTGCCGGGACGGGAGGACCAATGCCGGGCATGCCCAGGTTGACGAGGGCGCGCCCGGACTCCCGTGCCTCCGTGATGCGTTCCTGGCCCTGTTCGATGAAGGCCACATGCCGCCAGGTGCTGGCGCCGAGCGCTCCGGTGTTGTCGTAGGAGGATCCGAGCAGTTCCAGGTTTCCGTCCTGCGGATTGTGGTTCCACTCTTTGCAGGCAACTTCACAGGCCTTGCAGCCGATGCAGATCGAGGTGTCAGTGAAGAACCCCTTGCGCGGATGGCTGTGCTCCCAGTGGGCATCGGCGGTGGGGTCGGTCGGTCCGGACAGCTGGCCCATCTAGTCCTCCAACTTTGAGTCGGTACCGGGAACGTTAGCAGAACGGCACGGCGGCGCGGGCGGGTCAGGGTGGGGTCCGGTGGGGCCGGCAGCGAAGAAATCCATCATCGCGGCCCACCAGCGGCGCCGCCGTCCTCACCTGGGCCGGGTTCGATGCCTTCGGCCGCCGGATTGGTGACGGCGCGATTACCGGTCTCGGGGGTCACTCCGGCCCGCGCCTGATATTCAGCAACCAAGGCAAGCAGTTCCTCGCCGCGGGGCCGGCGGCCCGGACGGATGTCGCAGGAGGCCACCTTGGATTCCTGGATCTGGACGTTGGGATCCAGCGTGACGCCCAGCAGATCGTTGGCCGCGTCACCGCTGACGACGGCATTACTGCCGACGCCCCAGTGGTAGGGCAGCCCGATCTGATGCACCGTGTGGCCGCCAACGGCCAAGGGCGTCATCCGTTCGGTGATCAGCACCTTCGCCTCGATGGCGGAGCGGGCCGAAATAATCGTGGCCCACCCGTAGGGTTCAAGGCCGCGCTCAGCCGCCAGCTCGGGCGAAACTTCGCAGAACATCTCCGGCTGCAGCTCCGACAGGTACGGAAGCCAGCGGCTCATCCCGCCGGCCGTGTGGTGCTCAGTAAGCCGGTATGTGGTGAAGACGTACGGGTAGACGTCTGCGCCTCTGGTACCGGCACTTGGCGCGCTGAGGTTATCCGCACGGGGGAACACCAGCCGCGCCGGACTTTGCTGTTGCGGGTACAGTGCGTTGGCCACTGGCGACTCCTGGGCCTCGTAGTGGGTGGGAAGAGGTCCGTCCATGAGGCCTTTCGGCGCGAACAGCCAGCCCTTACCGTCGGCCTGCATGATGAAGGGATCATCTCCGCCGAGTGCAGCTGCGCCGCCGAGATCGGGGTCGGGTTGGCTGCCCGGTGCCCGGTCAAGTGGGAAGTCGGGAACATCGTCGCCGACCCACCGCCCCTGCTCCTGGTCCCACCAGATGTATTTCTTCCGCTCGCTCCACGGTTTGCCGGCCGGGTCAGCCGACGCCCGGTTGTAGAGGATCCGGCGGTTGGCTGGCCATGCCCAGCCCCAGTCGGAAGCCGCAGGTCCCTGCTCCTGGCCGGGCTTCCGGTTGGCGGCGTGGTTGAAGCCGTCGGCATACACCCCGGTGTAGATCCAGCAGCCCGCTGACGTGGAACCGTCGGCGCGGAGCTCTGTATATGCGGAGAGGGGTTTGCCCGCATCTGGCCCGTTGAGGTGACGGCCGTTGATTTCGGCAAGCACGGCCTCGGCGTCCGGATCGCCGTGTTCGTCCACGGGGTAGTCCCAGGTCAGGTCGAGCAGCGGACGGTCCCGTTCGTCGTCGGAACCAGCCAGCTTCTCCCGGACCCGCTGGCCCAGCCTGAAGAAGAACTCCAACTCACTTTGGCACTCCCCGGGCGGGGCGACCGCCTTGTGCCGCCATTGCAGCAGCCGCTGGGTCTGCGTGAACGAGCCAGCCTTCTCCACGTGGGTAGCTGCAGGCAGGAAGAACACTTCGGTCTCGATGTCCTCGGTGCGCAGTTCCCCCGAGTCGATCTCCGGGCCGTCTTTCCACCAAGTGGCCGACTCGATGAGATTCAGGTCACGAACCACCAGCCACTTCAGATGTGACATGCCCAGGCGTTGCATCCGGCCGTTGGACGAGCCCACTGCAGGGTTCTGTCCGAGCAGGAAGTAGCCCTCCACCTTGTCCTCAAGCATGCCCATGACCGTCTCGTAGGTACCGTGCGCTCCGGTCAGTCTCGGGAGGTAGTCGTAGGCCCAGTCGTTCTCCGCCCTCGCGGCATCGCCCCACCAGGCCTTCAGCAGGCTGACAGTGTAGGAGTCGGCATCCGTCCAGTAGCCTTTCTGCTTCTTGGACGCGATGGATGCCAGATATTCGCTGAGGGTGTCGTGGCGGCCGGCGCTGGGCATTGGCAGGTACCCGGGCAGGAGGTTGAACAGGGTCGGAATGTCGGTGGAGCCCTGGATGCTGGCATGGCCGCGCAGGGCCATGATGCCGCTGCCGGGCCGGCCCACGTTCCCGAGCAGAAGTTGCAGGATGGCGGCGGACCGGATGAACTGCGTTCCCAGCGAGTGCTGGGTCCAGCCGACGGCGTAGGCAAAGCAGGTTGTCCGTTCGCGCCCCGAGTTTTCCGTAATGGCGCGGGCCAGATACTCGAAGTCCGTGACGCTGATGCCGCACATGTCCTGGACCATCTCCGGGGTGTACCGGGCGTAGTGCCGCTTCAGGATCTGGAAGACGGTCCGGGGGTCCTGCAGGGTATCGTCACGCTTCACCTCTGCGTGCTCCAGGGGCGGACCTCCGCTGCCGAACTGGTGGCCGGCGGCACGGGCCGAAGCGTCGGAGCCGTGTTCCGGGCCGGCCGGCTCCTCGATGCTGTCGCCGCCTTCTTCCGCGTACGCCCAGGACGCAGTGTCATACGCTCCAGTTTCAGGATCGAAGCCGGAAAACAGCCCGCCGAGGTCTTCGGCGTCGCGGTAATCGGCGTGAACCAGCGTGGCCGCGTTGGTGTAGGCGCCCACGTACTCCTTGAACCACAGGTCGTGGGTGATGACGTGATTGATCAGCGCGCCCAAAAGAACGACGTCAGAGCCGGCCCGGATCGGAATGTGCTTGTCAGCGACCGCGGACGTGCGCGTGAACCGCGGGTCGACGTGGATGACCTTCGCTCCGCGGGCCTTCGCCTCCGCGACCCACTGATATCCCACAGGATGGCATTCGGCCATGTTGGAACCCTGAATGACGATGCAGTCGGCGTTGGCCATGTCTTGCAGTGATTGCGTTGCACCACCGCGTCCAAACGAGGCTCCCAAACTGGGAACCGTGGCGGAGTGTCAAATGCGCGCTTGGTTCTCGATCTGCACCGCTCCGGCAGCGGTGAAGAGTTTCTTGATCAGGTAGTTCTCTTCGTTGTCCAGGGTGGCCCCGCCCAACGAAGCTATGCCCATGGTGCGGCGCAGCAACCGTCCTTTTTCGTCTTCCTGCTGCCACGTCCTGCGACGCGTCTCGATGAACCGGTCCGCCACCATCTCGATGGCTGTTGCGAGATCCAGATGCTGCCACTGGCTCGAGCGCGGCGCACGGTAGAGCACTGCGGTCTGCCGGCCCGGCGAGTTTACCAACTGCTCGCTGGCAGAGCCCTTGGGGCACAGCCGGCCGCGGGAAATGGGCGAATCAGGATCACCCTCGATCTGTACGACTTTCTCGTCCTTGACGTAGACCCGCTGTCCACAGCCCACGGCACAGTAGGGGCATACGCTCTGCACGACTCGGTCTGCGGTGGCCGTCCGCGGCGTGATAGCCCTCGTCTGCGGGGAGGTTACTGCTGGCCCGCGGCCCAGCAGATCGCCCGTACTCAGCTGCCGGACGACCGGCCATTGAAGAAAGCTGCGCCGTGCCATGGCAGGAGCATATCCCAACCAAGGCCGCAGTGGCAGGGACGCGATGAAACTTACCGCGGAGGCAGCAATGGCGGCCGTTGCCGCGCTTCTTCCCTAGTGCGGTCAAGCGCCGGCCTACCGGGCTGAGGCCATGGGTGGCGAGCAGCGCTGGTTGGCCCAAATGGCCCGCGCCAACGAGGCGGTGGGATGGCGGTGCTCCCGTCCAACCCTGTCTGCCCGGCCGGCTGCAGGGCGCATTTCTTGTGGCCAACGGCCTGTGGCCGCTGGTTCATCTGCCCAGTGCAGCCGCTTGCCCGCGATAGTAAGTGTGCTTAGTATATTGTGTCATTGACGCGGTATGCAGATTCCGTTCCGTTAGCTCCCGCAACAGGGCTCTTCGACCCGCTGGTCCACGACCGGCGCCGAGCCGAGGAGGGGCATGTCCTCCTGCCGTGGGGGATTCGGCTCCTTCGCGGGTACACATGCAGGCAGCGAAGTTAGGGGATTGCATGACATCGCCAAAGATCTATGACGTTGTGGTGGTCGGTGGAGGAGCGGCGGGCCTCAGCGCAGCCGTGACTCTTTGCAGATCGCTGCGTTCCGTCCTGGTCATCGACGCCGGGCAACCAAGGAACGGGCGTTCTGCTGGTCTGCACGGATTCCTGTCCCGTGAGGGTCTGCCACCTGAGGAGCTTCTCGCTGCCGGCCGCGCGGAAGTGCGGGCCCACGGTGGCCGGATTCTGCAGGGACGAGTCGTCTCGGCCCGCGGAGAAGGGGGCGTTTTCACCATCGAGGTGCAGGACCGGCAGAGTCTGCGTTCGCGGCGGCTGCTCATCGCTTCCGGCTTTGAGGATGAGCTGCCCGAGGTGCCCGGCCTCAGGGACCGATGGGGCCGGGACGTGCTGCACTGCCCGTACTGTCACGGCTGGGAGATTCGGGACAGGGCCATAGGAGTACTCGCGACAGAACCGGCCGCGGTACAGGAGGCGTTGCTCTTCCGGCAGTGGAGCGGGCACATCATCCTCTTTCAGCACCTTTTGGAGGACCTGGATCCGGGTGAATGTGAACAGCTTGACGCCAGGTCGGTCCACGTCGTCCAAGGCACGGTTGCGTCGCTGGAGCTGGCAGGAGACGCCCTCGCCGGAGTGCGTCTGGCGTCGGGTCAGGTTGTGGCTTGTGAATATCTCGTTGTGAACCCCAAGGCTAAGACGGAGTCGTCACTGCTGCAGTCCCTCGGGCTGCAGCAGGCAGGCCAGGCCGGGCAAGGCAGCCACGTGAACACAGACGGCGTGGGCCTGACGGCCGTGCAAGGCGTGTGGGCCGCCGGCAACATCTGCGACCCCACGGCGCAGGTAATAACGGCAGCCTCGGCAGGCGTGAAGGCTGCCACCGCCATCAACGCTGATCTTGTCGAGGAGGACACCCGGCGGGCGGTAGAGGCCGCCAGGCGAACCGCTTCCCCCAAAGCGACCCTGGCTTAGGTTGTGCCCAGTTCCGGAGCGGTCTGCGGACTAAAGGTTATAGGGAGCTCGTAGCAGCTGCGCGAGTTCTGCCGGGTGGGTGGCTGGCCACCAGTGCCCGCCGTCGACAGGGATGACGGTGAGGTCAGGCACCCAAGGCCTTAGTCCCGATGTCAGGTGCGGTGACAGGAAAGGATCCTTGAGCGGGACCACCACACCCACGGGCACGCTGATCGGCGTGGGGGCCGTTACCTTGCCCGCAGGGAAGCGGTTGCTGCGGTAGAGGGCCAGCCCGCGGCGGGGGTTGTCATTGACGCGGCGTCCTGCCGCCTTTTCGTAGAGACGGGTGAGGAACAGGCGCCACGCAGCTTCCGGCAGCACCGGGATCTGGAACGCGGCAATGTAGCTGGAACGAAGCAGCTGCGCTGCCAGCTGGGGCCAGCCCCTCAGGGTGCGGGCACGAGAACGCATCCAGTGGAGGAAGTGCCCGAGGTCGGGCCCGGAGATGCTGGTGAATCGGGAAATGAGACCCGATGCACGGGGTTCCTGGATAGCCGCCCAGCCCTGGACCGATCCCCAGTCGTGGCCCACGAGGTGAACGTTGACCGCATCCGTGAAGGCCAGAACAGCGAACAGGTCATCCACCAGGGTGTCCACAGTGAAGTCACCAGGCGCTTGCTTCACGGAGGATAACCCGGCGTTGCGCGTGTCGTAGGCGATCACATGGTGGGTGACGGCCAGCTCGGCGATTACCGGAAGATACAGCCGGTGGTCATCTGGGTATCCGTGCACGAGGAGCAGTGTGGGCGCGCCGCTGGCAGGAGGCGGACCGTATTCGAACACGGCCAGCTCCGCTCCGGCGGACAGGACAGTACTGCGGCGTTCCTCCGGTGCCTGCATCTGCCCACCCTACAGCTCCTCCGGTGCTTGCCCGGAGCGAAAATGAGCAGCTGAATATGACCCGTCGCGAACTGCCAGCTCTGTTTACCTACGGGCCGGCGCTACGTACTGGTCAGTTGATACCAGCGGGATTCCAGGCCCGTACTACTGCCAAGGCATCATTTCCGTCCGGGTGGGTACGGTATCCCCATGGCGGCATCCGAGAAGCGAAAAGAGCCGAGCTCCACACTGCTGACTGTTATCATCGCGTTTACGGCGAACGCCGTTATTGCTGCGGCCAAGTCGGTGGCAGCGGTGCTCAGCGGATCCGCCTCCATGACCGCAGAAGCCGCGCACTCCTGGGCGGACACCGGCAACCAGGTGTTCCTCTTCATGGCGGAACGGCGCTCCCGACGCCCCCGGGACAAAAGCCATCCGATGGGCTACGGCCGGGAAGCCTATGTCTGGTCGATGTTCGCTGCTTTCGGGCTCTTCACCGCAGGGGCTGTGGTGTCCATCATGCACGGCATCCAGCAGCTCATCGAACCGGAGCCCGCGTCCGACTTCCTGGTGGCGTACGTGGTCCTGGCCGTGGCCTTTGTTCTCGAAGGAGTGTCGTTTGTCCAGGCTTTCCGGCAGACCCGGGAGGCAGCCCGTGAGCTGGAACGGAGCACGCTGAAGCAGGTCCTGATCAGCTCCGACCCCACCCTCCGCGCGGTGTTCGCGGAGGATGCTGCAGCGCTCGTTGGCCTTGTGGTCGCGTTTGCGGGCGTGTTCTTGCACCAGGTCACCGCATCGCCCCTGCCGGACGCGGTGGGCTCGATAGTCGTCGGCGTTCTGCTGGCGGTTGTTGCCATTGTGCTGATCGACCGCAACCGGCGGTTCCTGGTGGGCCAGGGCGTAACCCCGGACATCGAACGTTCCATGGCCCGGCGGGTGCTCGAACACCGGGACGTGGCCCGGCTCACCTACCTCCACCTGGAGTTCGTCGGCCCCCGCAAGCTGTACGTCGTGGCGGCGGTGGACCTGCAGGGCGACCACCCGGAACACGAAGTAGCCGTGGCCTTGCGCAGAATCGAGCGCGAGCTGGAGGACCACGAAACGGTGGAGGAAGCCGTGCTGACGCTGGCGACTCCGGACGAAACTGCCTTGTGCTTCTAATCGCTAGACCTTGCGGATGCGATCAGGCCTTGGCCCGCGGCAGCACCAGCATGTAGCCGGTCGGCAGTCTGCTGCTCCAGCGCCGCGGCTCGCGGACGACGAACTGCGTCGCCAGTTGCTTGGGCGTGAGCAGGGTGTTGGGCGCGGGGGACGGTCCCCACTTATCGTCGCCGTACGGGTAGAGCGGATCTTGGACCCGAATGCCAGTGACTGAGAACTCCGGGAACTGGCCAGGATCGCCGAGCGACTTGAAGCCGCTCATCACCCATACGTGACGACCTCGCCACATGACCAGCCCGACCGGCCGGCCCGTGTCGGCGATGGCACTCGCAGCGGTCCGCAGCGCTTCCCCGTAGTCGGCGACGCTGACGACGTCGTACGGCCCCATTCCGGCCTCGTTCAGCACCTTCGCCCAACCCAAGGGGTTGGCACCGTTGAACGAGTTGGACGACCGTGCCCGGGCCATCTCCCACAGCTCGCCCTGATGAACGCGGTCAGCCCACGTGCGGGCCCCCGACTCGTCGATCAGGTTGTGCATGATCTGGATGCTTGCCGCCACACACCATTCAAAGGTGTACTGCGGAACGAAGTCCCCCTCCTGATAGAGGTTGAGAGCGAACGCCTGCGGCGTCGGGGTCGGCCTGGGAACCGATGTCGGGGTGGGGGACTGGGGCCGGCGCGTAGCGGGGATGCCATCGCGTGCGGCTGGCGGGGCCGAGGAGGTCTGGACCGGTCGATCAGTGGCAGCCACATCGGGTCTGATAGCGGGCGAGCAGGCCGAGACGAGGGTCGCTAGGCTGACGAACCAGGCCAGAAAACGGAGCTTGGCACCGATCATGATCAACCCATTTTATAGCGGCGTGACGAGGCTGTGTCGAGCAGGGGATGGACAAGAGTGCTGCAAGGGCTCTTTAGTTTTCGCCGGGCGGCTCCCCCTTCCCGACGGGGACGCCTCGTAAAGTAAACAGGGTGAGCAACAGAGTCAGCCCGTACGATGCCTGGCAGCGCCTCCTTGACGGTAATGAGCGTTTCGTCTCGGGAGATTCAATGCACCCGAACCAGAACGCCTCACGGCGCAGCGAGCTGGTGAACACCCAAAGCCCGTTCGCGGTGATCTTTGGCTGCGCGGACTCCCGGCTGGCCGCTGAAATCATCTTCGACGTCGGACTTGGCGACGTCTTCGTCGTCCGAACAGCGGGCCACGTGATCGACGACGCCGTTCTCGGCTCACTCGAATACGCCGTCTCGGTGCTCCACGTCCCGCTGATAGTCGTCCTCGGGCACGACAACTGCGGCGCCGTCACGGCCGCCAAAGAGGCTGTGGATACTGGCGAGCTGCCCTCAGGCCACATCCGCGACCTGGTTGAGAGGATCACACCCTCGGTGCTGAGCTCCTTGCGTGAGGACAAGACGGACGTTAATGAGATGGTCGTCGAACATGCCAAGCAGACCGTGCGCCGGCTGCTGGACAGTTCACGGATGATTTACGACGCCGTGGACAATTACTCCACCGCGGTGATCGGCGTCGCATACCGGCTCGAAGAGGGCCGGGCGCAGCTCGTATCCACATCCGGGGTCCTCTAAGGCCCGCTCGGCAGCGCCGGGCAGGATGATCGTGCAGGCGCCTAGTCGGGCCTTCCGACAACGACGTGTGACGGGCTGTGGGTGACGTACCCCGTAAGCCAGGAGGAGAGTGCGCGGATCTTCTGCTGGGTACCGGGAAGCAAGGCGAGGTGAACCCCGAGCCAGGAGAGAAACGCCAATGGTCCTTGGAGCTGGATGCGTTTGCGGCCCAGTTCGGCCACTGCTGCGCCACGGCCGACCATGGCCATGTAACCCTTGTCCCAGTAGGCGAAAGGCTGACGGGTGCCGCCGGTCAAGTCAGCATGGATGTTGCGGGCGGCCCATTTTCCGGACTGTTCAGCAACAGAGCCGAGCTGGGGCAGTTTGGCTCCAGTGGCATCGGTGATGTTGGCGGAGTCACCCAGGACGTAGACGCCCTCGGTGCCGGGCGCCGTCAGGTCCGGCAGCACGTCGATGCGTCCGCCCTTCCCCTGCGGGAGCCCTGATTCGGCGATGACTTTTCCGGCCTTCAGGCCCCCGGCCCACACGACGATCTGAGCGGGAATGATGGTCCCGTCCGCCAGCGTCACGCCGTCCGTCCGGACCTCCGTAACGCCCTGTCCCATGTGAAGCTGTACCCCGAGTTTTGTCAGCCGGTCCCGCGTGTACGCCTGCGACTTGGCCGAGAAGGGCATGAGCACGTTCGGCAGCATATCCACAAGATGGACGCGGCACCGGGCTGCCAGCCCGGGTGAAAAATACTTGGGCACCAGGTACTTGATGTTCTCGGCGAGGGCGCCGGCTGTCTCGACACCGGTGGGGCCTCCGCCGACCACGACCACCTCTGCGCTGCCGGCCTTCGCGCGGTCCGCCTGGTCCAGGGCTGTAGTAAGGGCAGTGCTCAGGCGCGTGGCGTCGGCCACTGAGTACAGCGGATAGGCATGCTCTTCGGCGCCGGGAGTGTCGAAGAAGTTCGGCACTGCGCCTGCGGCAACCACCAGGATCTTCGCCTGGTAGCGGGATCCGTCCACGGTGGTGACGGTACGGGTGGCGGAATCAATCGCCGTCACCTCCGCGGTGAGGACCCGGACACTTTCGGTGCTGCGGAACACGGACCGCAGTGGCCGGGCCACCGCGGACACGCCAATCTGCGAAGCAGCCACCTGGTACAGGAGGGGCTGGAACTGGTGGTAATTGTTGGCGTCAATAAGGAGGACCCGGATCCCCTTGCGCCCAAGCTGCTCAGCTGCTGTCATGCCGGCAAACCCGCCGCCGACCACGATCACCTGATATGTATCGTCCATTCGTGCAACATACCCTGCCAAGCATCGCTGCAACAGGGCACCGCTAGTGCAGAATGGCGCTGATCTCCGCCCGGACCAGCCGCTCCGCCAGTTCGCCGAGGTCCAGGTTCAGGACGGCTTTGAGGGCGCGTGCCATGTTGGGGGCAGCGGCAAGGAATTCGGCCAGGCCCGGATCAGATTCCAGCTCCCGCCCAAGCTTTTCCCTGACCTCATCGGCTGTCCAGTGGCTGTCGGTGTGCTGACTGGTGAGCACTGTCTTGGCATTCATGGCCCTGCCCTTCGTTCGCCCCTTGCATTGGCTCTGCCATGTACGACAATGCCGGGCAGGGCTCAAGAATCGGTCAGGAGGGAGGCCAGATTTGGACAGGTTTCAGCCAAGTTTTCCTAAAGGCCTTTCCCGGGACTAATTCGGCGCCTGGCACAGTTATGCGTCTGGGGCCGTCACCGGGCTCCGCGGACGCACCTCGCTTTGATGACAACGGGAAAGAGATTAAATGACGACGACGACTCCCGAGGGAGTGGGCTTCCGTTCCCGGCGGGGACCGATCCTCATCGCCCTGATGCTGGCGACGGGCCTGGTGGCGATCGATTCGACGATCGTTGCAACGGCGGTGCCGTCGATCGTGGCTGACGTCGGCGGATTCACCTCCTTCCCGTGGCTTTTTTCGGCCTATCTGTTGGCGCAGGCAGTCTCGGTGCCGGTCTATGCGAAACTCTCGGACGTCGTCGGCCGCAAGCCGATCATCCTCAGCGGCATCGGACTTTTCCTGCTCGGTTCTATCCTCTGCGGAGTGGCCTGGAGCATGCCGGCCCTCATCGCGTTCCGTGTGCTGCAGGGCCTGGGCGCTGGAGCAGTGCAGCCGGTGGCGATCACCATCGCCGGCGACATCTACACCCTGACCGAGCGGGCAAAGGTGCAGGGCTACCTCGCCAGCGTGTGGGCGGTGTCCTCCGTCGTTGGCCCCACGCTTGGGGGTGTCTTCGCCTCACTCGGCATCTGGCGCGGCATCTTCCTCGTGAACATTCCCCTTTGCCTGCTCGCAGGGTGGATGCTGGTCCGGACGTTCCACGAGAACGTCGAGCGGGCGAAGCACCGGGTGGACTACCTGGGGGCGACGCTGCTGACAATTTCGCTCAGCCTGCTCATCCTTGGTGCCCTCGAAGGCGGCCAGGCGTGGGCCTGGAACTCGTCGATCAGCATCGCCGTCTTCGCTGTCGGAGCCCTCTTGTTCGCCGCGTTCCTGCTTGTCGAGAGGAGGGCAGCGGAGCCTGTCCTCCCGCCCTGGGTCGTGTCCCGGCGCCTACTGGCGACGACGGCGCTGATCTCGTTCGGCGTCGGTGCAGTCATGCTTGGCCTCACCTCCTACGTTCCCACGTTCCTCGAAGGGGCACTCTCGACCTCCCCGATTTTCGCGGGACTCGCCCTGGCTGCACTGACCATCGGCTGGCCGATCAGCGCGTCCCAGGCGGGCCGGTTCTATCTGCGGATCGGGTTCCGGAGGACCGCCCTGATCGGCGTTACGGTCACGGTCATCGGCACAGGCGTCCTGGCTCTGACTGCCTCGGCACCCAACATTCTGGTGGCAGCGGCGGGTTGCTTCGTCGTCGGACTTGGACTGGGGCTGGTAGCGACCCCGAGCCTCATTGCCGCCCAGTCCAGCGTCGAGTGGAACGAGCGCGGCGTAGTCACCGGCACTAATCTTTTTGCGCGATCGATCGGCAGTTCCATCGGCGTCGCCATTTTCGGCGCAGTTGCCAACGCCATCTACGCCGGCGCCCCGGGCGGCGTCAGCGATCCGCAGACCATCGTGTCGGCGTCGAGCGCTGTGTTCCTGGCTGTACTGGTCTGTGCGGTACTCACCGTTGTTGCCGTCGTCGCGATGCCTGCCGCGGACGCTAAGAGCACGACCCCCGACGCGGCGGCCAAGGCCAACGCGGCATCCTCACCGGATTAGGACCGTACCCTACTCCGGTGTACCGCTTGCCGCGGCTTCTTCGGACGAGCGGCCTGAACGGGCTGAGGGCGGGTGACAGCCAGGACCATGCCGATGCCGGCCAGGGAAGAAACCATCGCTGAGCCGCCGTAGGAGATGAACGGCAAGGGCACGCCGATGACCGGGAGCAGGCCGGTGACCATGGCGATGTTCACCACGGCCTGGCCAATGATCCAGGTGATGACGCTGGAGGAGACAATGCGGGCGAACGTGTCCTGGGTGCGGGCTATGACCTTGAATACAGCGATGCCCAGGACTGTAAACAGCACGAGCACCAGGAGAGTTCCAGCCAGGCCGAGTTCCTCGCCGAGGATGGTGAAAATGAAGTCGTTGTGGGCTTCGGGGATCCAGTTCCATTTCTGCCGGCTTTGCCCCAGGCCCACCCCGAACCAGCCGCCCGAGGCCAGGGCGTACTGGCCGTGCAGCGCCTGGTAGCCGACCCCCTGGGAATCGTCCGTGGACCCCGCGCCGAGCCAGGATGAAATGCGCCCGACGCGGTTGCCGCTGGTGGCGGCCAGGATGAGGGCCAACATCGCGCCGAGAATTCCGGCGACGCCGAAGACTTTCATCCGTACCCCGCCGTAAAACATCGTCGCGGCGAGGATCATCATGATGATCATGGCCGTGCCCAGGTCGTGGCCGAGAACGACGAATCCGATGATGATGACGCCGGCCGGCACGAGCAACGGGACGACGGCGTGCCTCCACTCGTGCAGGAGAGCCTGCTTGCGGGTCAGGACCGCGGCCGCCCAAACAATGAGGGCGAGCTTGGCGAATTCGGAAGGCTGGACGGTGAACCCGCCGAAGCCCAGCCAGTTCCGGTTGCCGTTCACCGTCATGCCCAGGGGCGTGAACACCAGGCCGAGGGATACGACGGCGGCCCCCAGCAGCGGCCAGGCAAGCCACCGTATGTGCCGGGTCCGGAGCCGGGCCAGGCCCAGCATGAGCGCCACCCCGGCTGCCGTCCACATGGCCTGCTTGAGCGGAAGGTCGTACGGGTTCTTTCCGGCTGCCACCGACTCCACCGACGACGCCGAAGCGACCTCGATGAGGCCGAGTGCGGCCAGAACCAGTACAACCGCCAGGATGACCGGCCGGGTGCGGTCCCCGGACTCGTCGCCGAGCCAGCGTCCGATGCGGAGCAGGACATCGCTGCGGCCCGTCATTTTGCTCGGCGAATGCGTGGCGGTCATTTGCTGATCACTTTTTCCTTCCCTCGGGCCGGCCCTGCTCCGGGCCGTTCCGGGAAGGAGAAACCCACCGGGGAGAAATCATACGTCCTTGTCTGCGGGATCAGGTGTTTCGCCGGACACGGGGTCGCCGGACACGGGTCATCCCAGGTAGAGGTGCCAGCGCCGTGGCTGCCGTAGCGGGGAGCGGAACAGAACTGCTGGAGGTCTGCGACCAGCCGGAAGTACCTTTCGGATTCGAGGGCTGCGAGCGCCGTGTCATACGTGTCTTCTCATGCGCAGGGCCATTGGGCGCTGTGCCGTGGGTGTCTATGCTGATGCTTGCAAGCAAGCTCACCGCGAGGCGACGGCGGTCGCCCTGAGGAGGCCAGAACAATGACAGAACCCGTGGGCAAGGTGGTCTGCGACATCACGGTCACGGCAGACGGATACTCGGCCGGGCTCAACCAGACCGAGCAGCGCCCGTTCGGGGACGACGGCGGCGACGGCTTCGGCGGCGGGCTGCACGCCTGGATGTTCGAAACTCCCGACGAGAACCGGGCGGAGATCGACCGGATCGTTGCCGCCAACGCATTCATCATGGGGCGGAACATGTTCGGCCCGGTACGCGGAGAGTGGGACCGGCAGTGGAATGGCTGGTGGGGCGACGATCCGCCCTTCCACGCCCCGGTGTTCGTGCTCACGCACCACGCCCGCGAACCCCAACCGATGGACGGCGGCACCACATTCCACTTCGTCACCGACGGCATCGAGTCGGCGCTGGCCCGGGCACGTGCGGCGGCCGGCGACGGCGATGTGGCGATCGGGGGCGGCGCCACAACCATCAACCAGTACCTGGCCGCTGGCCTCATCGACGAGCTGCGCGTACACATTGCGCCGCTCACGTTCGGCGCCGGCACGCGGCTGTTCGAGGGCGTCCCGCCGCTGAAGCTCGAGCAGGTGGAATCGCGGGCAGCGAGCCTGGTCACGCATGTGACCTACCGTGTGCAGGTTTAGCCCAGATACGCGTCTGCCACAGACAATGCTTCGTCCAGGATCGCCACGCCCGCGGCCGCATCGGCGTCGGACACGTTGAGGGGTGGGGCGACATTGACGCGGTTGCCCTGAACCAGCGGCAAAAGCCCCCGGTCCAGGCACGCCCTGGCGACGGCGATGATGGGCGCGATCTCAGCGGCTGTGCCGCCCGCGGGTACGAGCGGCTCTTTCGTGTGCCTGTTCCGGACCAGCTCCAGGCTCCAGAGGCCGCCGATACCCCGGACGTCCCCGACAGACGGATGCTTCCCGGCAAGCTCCCTGAGCCCCGGCCCGAGGATGTCGGCGCCTAAGCGGGCAGCTGCCGCCGCGGTCCCTTCCTCGTGCATCGCATTGATCGCGCCGACGGCTGCTGCGCAGGCCAGGGGGTGGCCGCTGTAAGTCATGCCCGCCGGGTAGGGACGTTTGGTGAACGCATCGTAGATTTGGTCGCTGACCAGCACGCCGCCCAGTGGAACGTACCCGGAGTTAACCCCTTTGGCGAACGCCATCAAATCTGGTGCCACACCAGCATGGTCCACACCGAACCACGCTCCGGTGCGGCAGAAGCCCACCATCACCTCGTCGGCGATGTAGACGATGCCGTGGCGGTCGCACAACTCGCGGACCCCGCGAAGGTAGCCGGGCGGCGGCGCGATGACCCCCGAACTGCCAACGACTGATTCCAGGACCAGGCCCGCGATCGTCGACGGTCCTTCCAGCAGGATCACCTGTTCGAGATGGGCCAGCGCCCGCTCGCACTCTTCCTCCGGCGTGCTTGATCCGAAGGCCGATCGGTACAGGAAAGGACCAAAGAAGTGGACGGCACCCGCCGTGCCCGTGTCCGAGGCCCAGCGCCGCGGGTCGCCCGTGAGATGGATCGACGTCGTGGTCGAGCCGTGGTAGGACCGGTAGGCGGCGAGCACCTTGGGCCGTCCCGTGAAAAGGCGCGCCATCCGCACAGCATGCTCGATGGCCTCGGTCCCGCCCGTGGTGAACAGCACGTGCCCGAGATGCTCCGGCGCGACTTCTATGATCAGCCGGGCCGCCTCGCCCCGCACATCTGAGGCGTGGCCGGGAGCGAGCGTGCACAGCCGGTCAGCCTGCTCCTTGATCGCTGCAACGATGCGCGGATGCTGGTGACCGAGGTTGGTAAACACCAGCTGCGAGCTGAAGTCCAGGTAGCGCCGTCCGTCAACGTCGACGACGTGGCTCCCGGAGCCGCCGATCAACGTCGGCACCTCGCGCGGCCCCTGCACAACCCAGGGATGGAAGACCAGGTCGTCGAGATTCATGACATCACATTGGCACCTTCCGCGGGCACTTTCCAGAGCACTGCTTGTACGGCTGATCGCTGCGTGGATAGCATTGCCGGCACGGGCGTCGACGGCGCAGCATCCCAGCCGCTCCTGGCGTCGCTCAGGCGGAGGAGACGGCCATGGGCGAATCAAGTGCAGAAACGTCATCAGCGAGCCTGATGGTCGACCTCATCATCTCCCTGGACGGGTATGCCTCGGCCGAGGGATGGCCCGGCTGGTGGGGACTGGAGGGGCCGGAATACCTCGCGTGGCTCGAGCAGGAGGGGGAGAAGGGCTACACCTTCCTCCTGGGAGCGAACACCTACCGGGTGATGTCCAGCATGTCAGGGGAGGCCGCCGCCGCGGCCTCGGAATTCTCCAAAGACGAAGGAGCCGCCCTGACCGGCCTTGCCGCCGTGCCGAAGGTGGTCTTCTCCTCCACCCTGCAGGCGCCCCTGACGTGGCCCAACTCCGAGCTGGTCACCACCGACGCCGTCGAGTCCGTGAAGGAGATGAAACGGACCGGGACAGGGCCCTTGTGTACCCTCGGGAGCCTTAGCCTGTGCCGGTCACTGCTGACCGCTGGCCTCGTTGACCGGTTCAGGCTGGTCGTTTTCCCGGTGATCACGGGCCGCACCGGCCGGGAGCGGATCTATGACGGCTATCCGGACGTCTCGCTCGAGATGGTGGACAGCAGGACCTTCGACGGCAGGCTCCAGCTGCTCGAGTACCTCCCCACGGTCCTCAACGGCCCGCCGGGCAGCGGGCCGAAGTGAGTCGGGCCGAATGAGTAGGTCCGACGTGAGCCGGCCCACGCCCGGCCCCGAACGAGTCAGTTCACGGCAGTGGCCCGGGAGAGTGCATCCAGCACCGCCAGGGCCAGCCGCCATCTAGAAGTTGAACTTGTCCACGTTGTCTGCGGTGAAGACCGTCGGGTCCCCGAGCAGGACCACGCCGTTGGCTCCGACCTCGAATTCGCCCAGGTCGCCGGCCTTGAACTTTTCGCCTTCCGCGCCGGTGATCTGGCCGGAAGCGAGGGCCGCGCCGGCGTAGGCCGTGAGGTAGCCGAGCTTCTCGACGTCCCACAGCGCGAACGACTTCATGGTGCCGTTCTTGACGAATTCCTTGAGCTGGCTGGGGAAGCCGAGCCCGGTGAGCTGCACCTTGCCCTTGTACTCAGAGCCGGACAGATACTGCGCAGCGGCCGCCACACCGACTGTGGTGGGGGAGATGATGCCCTTGAGCGTGGGGTGCTGCTGCAGCAGCGCCTGGACTTCCTGCTGTGACTTCTGGGCGTTGTCATCGCCGTAGACCGTGGCCACCAGCTTCAGCTTGGAGTACTCGGGCTTTTCCAGTTCTTTCTTCATCAGCGCGATCCAGGCGTTCTGGTTGGTCGCGTTGGCTGTGGCCGACAGGATGCCGATATCCCCGCCGTCGGCTCCGATAGCTTCGGAGATGAGCTTGACCTGCGTGGCGGCAATGCCCTCCGCCGTCGCCTGGTTGATGTAGATGTCGCGGCACTCGGGATCGGTGTCGGAGTCGAAGGTGACCACCTTGGCACCGCCGTTGCGCGCCTCGTCCAGGGCCGAACAGATGGCCTTGGGGTCGTTGGCCGACGTCGCGATGACGTCCGTTCCCTGCTGCGTGAGCGTGTTGATGTAGCTGACCTGGCTGGAGGCACTGGCCTCGGACGGCCCGACCTCCGAGAAGACTCCCTTGAACTCACCGACGGCTGTCTTCCCGCCGCGGTCCGTGACCGTGAAGTAGGAGTTGTTCAGCTGCTTCGGCAGGAACGCGATCTTCAGGCCCTCCTTCAGCGGTGCATCCGGATTCGCTGATGCGGACGCGCTGGCTCCGCCCGCGCCGCCGGTGGATCCTGAGTTGACCGTCGTGCC
The DNA here is from genome assembly GCF_051965295.1 of Arthrobacter sp. SAFR-023. NCBI lineage: Bacteria > Bacillati > Actinomycetota > Actinomycetes > Micrococcales > Micrococcaceae > Arthrobacter > Arthrobacter sp. SAFR-023. Next base: position 108,664 of record NZ_JBQCMF010000004.1, read on the forward strand.
GCCACAGGCCGTGAGCGCCAGGGACAGTCCCGTAACGAGGGCGACGACGATCGGCTTGGCCCGGCGGGCCCCCGGCTTGGAGCTGAGTTTCATTGTTTTGCCTTTCAACTGAACATCGTTGTTGTTGGAGTGGGAACGGCGGGCTAGGAACTGGTTTTCCTGCGGGAGAGGGTCCGGCCCCACGCAATGGCGTTGGGGGCCACCACCGCGAGGATCAGCAAGCCGCCGGTGAGCATGGACAGCGTGTCCTCCGGGACGCGGGCCAGCTGGAGGGCGTTGCGGAGGATGCCGAGCAGGACCACACCCGCGATGACGCCCGGCAGGCTGCCCTTGCCGCCGAAGATCGACACGCCGCCCAGCAGGACGGCCGCGATCACGGACAGCTCGAGGCCGGTGGCGTTGTCGCCGCGGGCACTGCCGTAGCGCAGCGTCCACCAGATGCCCACGAGTGCGGCCACCGCGCCGGAGACGATGAAGAGCCAGAACTTCGTTTGCGCCACCCGGATGCCGGCGAAGCGGGCCGCCTCTTCGCTGTAGCCAATGGCGAAGAGCGAGCGTCCCAACCCGGTGAAGTGGAGCACCACGCCGAAGATGATGGCGAGGATGATCACCGGGATGATCCACACCGGGATGCCGGTAGCGCCGATCTTGGCCTGCAGGCCGCTGGTGATGGCCCGAGGGAAGCTGGTGACCGCCTGGTCACCGAGCACCACGAACGCCAGGCCTCGGTAGAGGGCGAGGGTGCCGATGGTGACGGCAAGCGAAGGCAGCCCCAGCACGGAGACCAGGACGCCGTTGACGGCACCCGACACCGCGCCCAGGACGATGCACAGGGGAATGATCAGCTCCAGCGACAGGCCGGCGTTCCAGAGGGATCCGAAGACGCAGCTGACGAATCCGGCAACGCTGGCAACGGACAGGTCGATTTCCCCGGTGAGGATGATCAGGGTCATGGGCAGGGCGAGGAGCAGGATGGGGATCAGGTCGATGAGGAGGAACCCGGTGTTGCGGGGCGAGGCGAACCCCGTCACCGTTGCCGAGGCGACCGCGATGCTGAGGAGGACGGCGATGATGATCGCGGTGTCCCAGCTGCGGAGGAAGCCAAGGCGCGGGGCTGTGTCCCGGACGGCCGCGGGCCGTGCTGTGTCAGCCAGCATGCTTGTCGTGTCCTCTCAGGCGGCGCTCGGTGCGCAGGGCAAGGTAACGGTCCAGGGCGATGGATGCCAGGATGAGCGCGCCGATCATGGCCCGCTGCCAGAAGGGCGAGACCCCCAGGACGGGCAGTGCCGAGGTGATGGTGGTCAGGAGGACGGCGCCGATGGCCGCCCCGTAGACGGTGCCGACGCCGCCTGCGATGGCCACACCCCCGACGACGGCGGCCGCCACAACGTTGAGCTCCAGGCCCTGCCCCGCCGTCGCGTCGAGGTTGCCGTACTTGGCTGCGTAGATGATGCCGGCCAGGCCGGCGAGGGCCCCGGAGATGGCGAAGGCTGTGAAGACCTTCCGGCCGACGCCGATTCCGTACAGCCGTGCGGCCAGGACGTCGGAGCCGATGGCGTAGAACTCGCGTCCTGAGCGGTAGTTCCGCAGGTAGAGCCCGAAGGCGATGACGACGGCCAGGGCAATGAGGGCCAGGTAGGGGAGTCCCAGCACGGCGCCGCTGCCGAGCGCCAGGAAGGCCTCCGGCAGGTTGGAGGGGCTGATCTGCTGGCCCTGCGCCCAGGCGAAGTCGACGCCGCGGAAGATGTACAGCGTTCCGAGCGTAACCACGAGCGAGGGGACCTTGGCCACTGCGATGAGTGCGCCGTTGACGGCTCCGAGGAGAGCGCCGAGGCCGACGCCGATGGCCAGCATGGCGACCACCGGCAGGTCGGGCAGCGCGATGAAGATCTTGCCGGTGGCGAAGGCGGTCAGCCCCAGGACGGAGCCGACGGAGAGGTCCACGTTCTTGGTGACGATGACGATGGCCTGGCCGACGGCGAGGATCACCAGGATCGAGGAATTCAGGAGCAGGTCCTTGGTGCTTTGCGCACTGAGGAACCGCGGATTGGCGGCCACCGTGGCGGCGACAAGGATCGCCAGCGCCAGGAAGACGCTGAACTCGCGCGAGCGGGTCAGCGTTCCCAGCCACGCGGTCGACGGCTGGCGGTTGAGGGCTAATGTTGTCACGCCGGGGTCTCCTTGGTGGATGGATCAGCTCCGGTGGCTGCCGTCATCACGGTTTCCTCTGTCGCTTCGCTGCGGCTGAGCTCCGCCGTGATCCTGCCTTCATGCATCACCAGCACGCGGTCGGACATGCCCAGGATTTCCGGCAGTTCCGAGGAGATCATGAGGACGGCGAGGCCCGTCCCGGCGAGTTCAGAGATGAGCCGGTGCACCTCGGATTTCGTGCCGACGTCGATGCCGCGGGTCGGCTCGTCGATGATCAGCACTTTGGGGCCGGTGGCCAGCCATTTGCCGAGGACCACCTTCTGCTGGTTGCCGCCGGACAGGGTGGAGATCGGCGACGTCGGTGCTCCGGCCTTGATCTGGAGCTTTTTCGCCCATTCCTTGGTGGACTGGGCCTCCGCCTGGTTGGTCAGGAGCCCGAAGCGGCTCAGTTTTTTGCGCAGCGTCAGGGTCAGGTTGCGGCTGACATTCAGCTCCATGACCAGGCCCTGTTTGCGCCGGTCTTCGGGGACGAACCCCACGCCGGCGGCCATGGAGTCGCGGGGGGAGAGCGGCCTGAGAGTCTGGCTGCGGACCTGGATTGAGCCCGAATCGTACTTGTCGATGCCGAAGATCGCCCGGGCAACCTCGGACCGGCCGGCACCGACGAGGCCGCTCAGCCCCACGATCTCACCGGACCTCACAGTGAAGGAGATGTCCGAGAACACGCCTTTCCGGCTGAGTCCCCTGACGTCAAGCGCGATCTCGCCGATGACTGTTTCCTGCTTGGGGAAGAGCGATGCCACGTCACGGCCGACCATCTGCCGGATCACTTCGTCAACGGTGAGGGCGGCGGCGGGCGAGGTGGCCACGTGCGCGCCGTCGCGCATCACGGTGATCCAGTCCGCCAGGGCGAAGACTTCCTCGAAGCGGTGCGAAATGAACAGCACGGCCGCGCCGCGTTCCTGCAGGGTGCGGGTCACGGCGAAGAGCCGGTCGACTTCCACGCCGCTGAGTGCCGCCGTCGGCTCATCCATGATGAGGACGCGGGCGTTGAGGCTGATGGCCTTGGCGATTTCCACCACCTGCTGGTCGGCGATGGACAGGCCCTGCGCGGCCCGGTCGGGATCGACTTTGACGCCGAGCTGGCGGAAGAGTTCGAGCGCCTGCTGGCGCATGGCCTTCCGGTCGATGCGCCGCAGGGACCGGACCGGCTGGCGGCCCATGAAGATGTTTTCCGCGACCGTCAGGTCGGGGAACATCGTGGGTTCCTGGTAGATCACCGCGATCCCGGCCTCCCGGGCGTGGAGCGGGTCGCGGAAGGACACCTCTTCACCGTCCAGGAAGACCTGTCCGCGGTCCTGCTGATGCAGCCCGGCGAGTGTCTTGACCATGGTGGACTTGCCGGCGCCGTTCTCGCCCACCAGCGCCGTCACCTGCCCCTTGTGCAGGCTGAGGTTTGCACCGCGCAGCGCTTTCACGGCGCCAAATGACTTGTGGATATCCCGCAGTTCCAGGACGGGGGCCGCTGTGGCTGGGGCGTTTGGGCTGCTTCGGAGATCGACGCCGTAGCTGTCGTCCATGGCCGCTACTCCTTTTATGAATCGATTCATTGTGAATCACCTCACACGGTAGGGCACCCCCGCCGCGGCTGTCAATGCCTGAGGTGCGCCAAGGTTTGATTCGATTCAACACAACCGACGCGTACGGGAAGCGGCCCCCTCGGAGCAACGCGGTGCGGAACGAGCTAGTGCGGAACGAGGCGCTTCTCAAGACGCTGCCGGGCGCTGGCCAAAGACTGCTTGGTGAGCCTGGTGGCTTCCTTCACGTCGCGTGCCCGGGCTGCTTCCAGGATGGCCGGCTGCGGGGTCCACAGGCTGCCGTCCTCGTGCTCCATGGCTTCAGTTGCGCCGATGACTTTGTACGGCCGGCACTGCAGCCAGAGCGTTTCGATGACGCTCACCAGAACCGGGTTTCCGCCCGCAGAGTAGAGCGTCCGGAGCAGATCTTCGTCATCGTCCAGCGCATCCGAGACGCGGCGTTCCGCCACTGCCTTCTGCAGGCGGGCCAGGGCGGTCTCCATGCGGGCCACGTCGGCGTCGGTGACGTTGGCGGCGCCGCGCCGCGCGGCCTCCACCTCCAGCGTTGCCCTGACTTCGTAGATATGGATCAGTTCACCGACCGTGAATTCCCGGACAACTGCGCCCCGGTGGGCGGCCACCCGCGTGGCAAGTCCGGTCTCCTCGAGCCGGCGGATGGCTTCCCTGACCGGCATGACGCTGGTGCCGACCATCTCGGCCACATCGCGGACGCGCAGCGGGGAGCCCCCGGCCAGTTCGCCCGTGAGGATGGCGGTCCGCAAAGCCTCATAGACCTGGTCCGCCACGAGCGTGGGGGTGACGGCAAAAGCCGGCGAGGATCCCACGGCGGCCGCCAACCCAACCTTCTTGTTCTCCGGCTGTTGGGGGACGTCGGATTTTTTTCCTGGCATGGGATGATCCTATGGCGCACGGACCGGTTTCGCGCTTATTTCCCGGGCTGTCGGCCGCGACGGCGCCCCCATGGGATCGCCGTCGTCGCCGTCATCCCTAAGCCGCCGATGGTACGAACGTGGCCGGGTCAAACAGGTGCGGCGACCTGGCTGAGGTCGGCAGCCGCCTGGCGGGTGCTGCTGATGAAGCCGGCATGCGCCTCATCGGTGGCTGCCCGCTCGAGCGGCACCATGGTGGTGACGACGCCGGCAAGCCGGCCGCCGTCGTCGAACACCGGGGCGCTGGCGCCCCAGACGCCCGGGGCCAGGGCGCCCGAACTGGTGGCAAAGCCGCGTTCCCGGATGGTCTCCAGGTCGGAGCGGAGGGCGAGTCCCTCGTCCGGGCGGAGGAAGTGGCGGGCCAGGAGGTCGTCCTTTTCCTCATCCGGAAGGAAGGCGAGGATGGCCCGTGCGCTGGCCCCGTTCAGGAGGGGGCGGGAACGTCCGGCGGCGTAACTGCAGCTGAGGATGTGGGCGCTTTCCACGGACTCCACGCACAGCACTTCGTCACTGCTCTGCACCAGGTAGGCGGCCAGCTCGCCGGTGTCCTGTGACAATTGCTCGAGCCTGTGCCGCACCTCGCCCTGGGCCAGGGCTTCCTCGCGGTAGTTGTTGGCAAGCCGCACCACTTCAGGTCCGGCCGAATAGCGGCCGATGAGCTGGTTTTCCACCACGAAGCCTGCCTGCAGCAGGGTCTGGAGGTGACGGTAGACGGTGGAGGCCGGGATCCGAAGGAGGCCGGAAATCTGCTCGCTGCTCAGGGTCCTGTGGCGGGCGAACAGGAGCAGGATGGACATCGCCGTGCCGCGTTCGTCACGGCGCTTCAGGGGTGGCAGTGCACTTGGGCTGGTTTTGGGTCGGGAGCTGATGCGTTTCTTCATGGGTGAACTTCCGTGGCTGGGTGGAAGGCCGGAGAGGGCAGCAGCCGCTGCCTGGACAGGTCAGGCAGCGGCTGCTGGGAAGCCGTTCGGTTCCGTTGCGAGGGAGTCCGACGGCGGTTGGAGGCTGGGTGCGCGTGTGCGCACCCAGCCGGTCAGGAAAGGCCCGGGCTTGATTAGTCAGCGAGGTAGGGCTGGCGCCATTCGCTGGAGGGCGAGAAGTTCTCGTGGATGAAGCGGCCGCTGAGCCAGCGCTGCAGTGCCAGGCGGGAACCGGTCTTGTCGTTGGTGCCGGAGGCGCGGCCGCCGCCGAAGGAGACCTGGCCCATGAGCGCACCGGTGGGCTTGTCATTGATGTACGTCATGCCCGAGGCGTTGCGCAGCTTGTCCAGCGCCAGTGAGATGGCGCGGCGGTCGTTGGCAAAGATGGACAGGGTCAGCGCGTAGTTGCTGGTCTGGTCTACCAGGTCCAGTACCGACTCCCACTCGGCATCCTCGTAGACGTAGACCGTCAGGAGGGGACCGAAGAATTCCTCGCTCATGGTGAAGGCGTGGGGATCGGTAGTCTCGAAGATGGTGGGTTCGACGAACCAGCCTTCTTCCGCGTGGACGTTGCCGCCGGCCAGGAGCGTGTGGCTCGGGAGGGCCTTGGCCTTCTCGATGGCGGTCTCCAGCTTGCGCAGGGACGTCTCGTCAATGACGGCGCCGAGGAACGTCTGGTGCTCGGCCGGATCGCCCAGGCGGAGCGACTTGGTGGTTTCGACGAGTTCGTCCTTGATCCGGGTCCAGATGCTGCGCGGGATGTAGGTGCGCGATGACGCGGAGCACTTCTGGCCCGAGTACTCGAAGCTACTGCGGATCAGGGCAGCGCGGAGGGCATCGGCATCGGCGGTGGGGTGCACCACGACGGCGTTCTTGCCGCCCGTTTCGCCTACGAGGCGGGGGAAGGAGCGGTAGTTGTCGATGTTGTCGCCGGCCTTCTTCCAGAGGCTGCGAAATACGTCCGTGGAACCCGTGAAGTTCAGTCCCGCAAACTCCGGGTGGCTCATCGCCTGGTCGGAGATCGCACGGCCCGAGCCGTGGACCAGGTTGATGACACCCGGCGGCAGGCCGGCTTCCTCGAACATCCGCATGAGAACGTCGTTGCTGAGTGCCGCCTTCTCAGAGCACTTCCAGACCACCGTGTTACCCATGAGGGCGGGGGTGGTGGGCAGGTTGCTCCCAATGGCGGTGAAGTTGAACGGCGTGATGGCCAGGACAAAGCCTTCGAGGCCGCGCTGGTCCAGCGTGTTGCCTTCACCCTGCAGGGAGGCAGGTTGGTCGGCGAAGATCTGCTGGGCAAGGTGGGCGTTGTAGCGGAAAAAGTCCGCTACCTCACTGGCGGCATCAATTTCCGCCTGGTGGAACGTCTTGGACTGGCCAAGAATGGTGGTGGCCACCAGCTCGTCACGGTATTTTCCGGCGGCAAGCTCTCCGGCACGCAGGAAGATGGCGGCCCGCTCCCACCAGGGAGTCCTGGACCAGTCGTGCTGGGCGGCCAGGGCTGCCTCGATCGCAGACTGGACGACTGCCTCATCGGCGGTGGGGATGCGGCCCAGCACCTGGGCGTGGCGGTGGGGAGCCGTGACGTCGCGCAGTTCGCCGGTCATGGACCTTACTCCGTTGATGACGTGCGGCAGCTCGCGAACGCTGGAAGTCACCTCGGCGATCACCTTCTTGACGGAGGCTGCTTCGGGGGAGCCGGGGCGGAATTCGCGTGACGGCTCGTTGTACGGGGTCGGCACCTTGAAGTTTCCAGTAACGCTGACTGATTGGGTGGACATTATCTGGGTATCTCCTCTTGGACGTTCCGGGCCGGTCGGCACGGATTGGTTAGTGGGTTTCGAGGCGGCGCTCCAGCCTGCGGAGGGCGCTGGCCAGTGAGTCCGCGGTGATGGTGGTTGCTGCGGCGGCGTCGCCGGCAACCAGTGCCTGGACCAAAGCTGGCTGCGTGGTCCAGAGGGTGTTGTCGTTCTGGGCGAGGGCTTCAGTTGCGCCGATGACCTTGTAGGGCCGGCACTGGAGCCAAAGCTGTTCGATGGTGCTGACGAGGACGGGATTTCCGGACGCCCGGTACAGGGTCCTGAGGACGTCCTCGTCAAGGTCCAGGGCGTCGATGATGCGGCCTTCCGCAACCGCCTTTTGCATCTTGGCGCAGGACGCTTTCATGTCCCCCAGGTCCGGGCGGTTGACCCGGCTGGCGCCCTGGGTTGCCGCCTGTACCTCCAGGATGGTCCGCACGTCGTAGATGTGAATCAGCTCGGTGACAGTGAACGTCCTGACGGCGGCACCCTTGTGGGGGATGCGTGTGGCCAGCCCTGCCTCTTCCAGGCGCCGGATCGCTTCCCGCACGGGCATGACGCTGGTGCCCACCATGGCGGCCAGGTCGCGGACCCTCAGCGGTGATCCGGATTCGAGGGACCCGGTGAGGATGGCGTTCTCCAGTACCTCATACACCTGGTCAGCCACCAATGTGGGGGTGACTGGACTGGACGTTTGAAGGCTCATGGCGTTCCCCGCTCCGCACCGCAGCGCTCAAAGATTGATATGTGATCACATCGAAGCCTACGGCAAAGCCGGTTCAGCCTCCAATGAGGGAGCGAAGGAAGAGCAGGAGGTTGGCCGGCTTCTCGGCCATGCGGCGCATCAGGTACGGATACCACTGCGTGCCGTAGGGGAGGTAAACGCGGACCCGGTATCCATCCCGGACCAGTTCATCCTGCAGCTTCCGCCGGACCCCGTAGAGCATCTGGAACTCGAAGGAGCGCTTGTCCAGCCCCAGCTCGCGGGCAGTGTCCTTGATGACGTCAATGCAGGTGTCGTCGTGGGTGCCGAAGGCTGGATCGGGCAAGTGCTGCAGCGCCCATCGGGACAGGTACTTGTACTGCTCGGTGACTTCGTCCGCATCGCAGAGGGCGTCTGACGAGGTCTCGTCGAACGCGCCCTTCACCAGCCGGATCCGCGGCTTGATCTCGACGAAGGACAGCAGGTCCTCAGGAGTCTGCCGCATGCTCGCCTGGATTGCCACTCGCGTGTTCGGGTGGTCAGGAAGGATGCTCTTGAAAATGGCCAGCGTGTCGCGGCCGACAGAGCTGTGTTCCATGTCCACCTCCACGGTGGCCCCATGCGTTGCTGCAGCGTCCAGGAGCGTCTTCAGGTTGTTGGCACACTCCTGACGGTCGATCATGATCCCCAGCTGCGACAGCTTCACGGAGACGGTAGAGCCGGGCGCCTGGCTCTGAATGTTCTCGATGGCCCCCTGGTATTCCTGGGTGGCCGCCTTTGACTGCCCCAGATCCTGAACCGATTCGCCCAGCAAGTCCAGGCTGACATCGATACCCGCCTGGTTGAGGGCCTTGGTGGCTTTCCAGGCCTCAACCAGTCCGCGGCCGGCGACGTACCGGTCCACGAGGGGGCGGGTCAGCCTGTTCCGTGTGGCAATGGCTTCGAGTTTCTTGTTCTCTGCGACATGCAGAAGAAGTCTGTTCGGCATTGTGTACTTCCTAAGAGTCGCCGCGGGCGGACCGCGGTTCCCGGCCGTTCCCTGGATTTGGGTCCGGCGATTTTTTCTCCAACCCCCTTGCGGGTGTTGTGTAGACCACAGTATCTTGTGATCACAAATCACACAAGAGGGCGCGGGAATTAATTTTTCCCGGTTCGAAAGGAATTGATCCATGACGGCAATCCCTGTACCGATCGCGCTGCCTGACGAGGATGAAGGCTGCATGGACGGCTGCCTTTACTGCAGTGGCCCCGAGGCGGACTAGGCCAGGACCGCGGACGGCCCGACAGTGCGGCGACCGTCGCGCGGTCGGGATGAATTTACCGCCGTGTTACACCAAACCCATTGACGGATATGTGATCACAGATTACAGTTCTGAATGTGACTCCAACCACATCCGGCCCGGCCTCCCAAGCGGCCGGGGTCATCCTGGCACCCAACACCAGGGATTTAACCGTCAGCCGGAGGCCTCCGCCGGCACTCAGATGATGCGCCGAGGCATCATCTGACAGCTTATGCAGGCGCTGAGCTACCGCCCGGCCCTTGCAGAATCATCCAACATGCGCGGACCGATGTCGTGGTGCACGCGTCCGCTACCCGAAGGAAACGAATTATGGGTTTAAGTTTTGGCACGAAATTGCCGCCTACCGCGCTCTCTGGCGAGGTGGTGGTTTCGGGGCTCGGCAAGAGTTACGGCGCGGCCCGTGTGTTGTCGGATGTGAATCTGGTGATGAACGAGGGTGAGGTGGTCTCGATTATCGGGCCGTCCGGGGCAGGCAAGAGCACGTTCCTGCGGTGCCTGAACTACCTGGAAACACCGACCGAGGGCACGATCGCGATCGGCGGTGCCCGCGTGGTGGCCGGCGGGAAACTGCCGGGCAAGGCGTCCCTGGACCACCTCCGCCGGGTGACCGGCATGGTCTTCCAAAGCTTCAACCTGTTCCCGCACCTGACCGTGATGGAGAACATCACCCTGCCCCAGCGAAAGGTCCTGGGCGCGAGCAGGGAGCAGGCGCAGGACACCGCGGAAAAGCTGCTCCAGCGCGTCGGGCTGCCGGACAAGGCCAAGGCGTACCCGGCCCGGCTGTCGGGCGGGCAGCAGCAGCGCATCGCGATCGCCCGGGCCCTGGCCCTGTCACCGAAGGTCATGCTCTTCGACGAACCGACCTCGGCGCTTGATCCGGAGATCGGCCTGGAGGTCCTCGCCGTCATGCGGGACCTCGCGGACGAGGGCATGACGATGCTCGTGGTCACGCACGAGATGCACTTCGCCCGCGATGTCTCGGACCGGATCATGGTGATGGGCAACGGCGGCGTGCTGGAGATCGGCCCGTCCGAACAGGTCATGTCGCAACCAGAGAACGAACGCACCCGGCAGTTCCTCAAAGCCGTCCTGGACCGGTGACACAAGCGATGATCACCCAACTGCTGTCCTCCATCGCCCAGGGCGTCGGACTCACCCTCTACGTCACCGGCGCCTCCCTGGCGATCGGCGGGATCATCGGTTTGGTTCTCGTCGGCGCCGCCCGCTCATCGTTTGCGGTCGTCCGGGCCGCTGCGACCCTGTATATCAACGTGGTCCGGGTGATCCCGCCGATCACCTGGCTGTTCCTGATCTACTTCGGCCTGCCCCAGTACTCGCTGCGCCTGACCACCATCCAGGCCGCGATCATCGGCTTTTCCATCATCGCCTCGGCGTTCATGGCCGAAATCTACCGCTCCGGGCTGCTGAGCATCCCGGACGGGCAGCGTGAAGCCGCGCACGCCCTGGGCCTGTCCACCGTCACCACGGTCGGGCACATCATCACCCCGCAGGCGTTCCGGGTCGCGCTGCCCGCGATCGCCACCTACGGCATCGGGCTGCTGAAAGACTCGGCACTGGCCTCCACCATCGGCGTCCGCGAAATCACCTACTACGCCCAGCAGGCCGCGAAACAAACCCACGAGGGCCTGCTCTCGTTCGTCGTCGCCGGGGCCTTGTACATCGTGATCAGCCTTGTCGTCGCCCTGATTTCACGCCGGGTCGACCTCACCCTGCGCCGGAAGATCGGAGTCGCGTGATGGACATGCTCACCCAATGGCTCGGCTGGCTGCCCAACCTCACCCCCGGGCTGGCCGTCAGCCTCCAGCTGACCGGGCTCTCCCTGCTCTTCGGCTTCCCGCTCGGCCTGCTGTTCGCCGTGATGGCAGCCTCCAAACTCGCACCCCTGCAATGGATCTCATTCCTGTTCGTGGAGATCGGCCGCGGCCTGCCCGCCCTGGTGCTGCTCTACCTGCTCTACTTCAGCCTCCCCGACGCCGGCATCACCCTGACGTCCCTGACCACAGCGGTCATCGCGCTGACCTGGAACACCGGCGCCTACGCCTCCGAATACTTCCGCGCCGGGATCGCCTCCGTACCGCTGGGGCAGAAAGAAGCAGCACTCACCTCAGGGCTGCGCGGCTGGACCGGGTTCCGGCTCATCATCCTGCCCCAGGCCCTGCGGATCTCCACCCCGCCCCTGGCCGGACTCGCCGTCCTCGTCTTCCAAGGCAGCGCCCTCGCCTTCGTGATCGCCGTGCCCGAACTGATGTCCAAAGCCTTCGAAATCGGATCCATCACCTTCGAATACCTCAGCGTCTACCTCCTCACCGCCGTGATCTACGGATCCCTGACCCTCGTCTTCCTCGGCCTCGTCCGGGTGCTCGAACAGCGCCTCGGCCGCCACCTGCAACGCAACTGACCCCCGCTCCACCCACCCAACTCAACCCATCCCGGGCAATCCGCCCCACCATCACAGCAAAGGAACAATCATGTCCAGGAATTCCCGCACCCTGATGCGCGCACTTTCCGCCGGCAGCGCCGCCGGCCTGCTCGCCATCTCTCTCAGCGCCTGCGGCGGCAGCAGCACCGCTGGCAGCTCGGCCGACTGCACCCCGGCACACAAGGACCTTAAAACCATCACCGAAGGTGAGCTCACCGTCGCCAGCTACGACTATGCACCCGCCACCATCCTGAACGGCGACAGCGTTACCGGCATGGAGGGCGACCTGATCGCCGAGATCGCCAAACTGGAATGCCTCAAGGTCACCGTCAGCACGTCGGGCGGCGCGGGAGCAGTCATCCCCTCCGTGCAGTCCAAGCGCGTCGACATCGGCTCCGGAGGCTGGCTGCGCACCAAGGAACGCACGAAGATTGTCCACCTCAGCACACCGCTGTGGACCGATCCCCAGGCCATCATCTCTACAACGGACCTCACCAGTGACGACCTCGAAGGCAAGGTGGTCGGCTCGGTGGCCGGCAACCTCTACAACAACAGCTTGCAGAAGTGGCTCGGAGATAAGTTCAAGATCTACCAGGACGACGAGTCCATCTACTCAGACCTCAAGGCCGGCCGCATCAACGCTATCGTGGCATCCGCCGCGTCCGCCAAAAACCGGTTCAAGGACGCCCCCATCGAGGGCGCCAAGGTAATCGACGTCAAGCCGAACACGCATGTCCCCGAGTTCGCCGCGGTGGGCCAGGTCATGCTGCCGTCCAGCCTGGACAACGAAGGGCTCGGCAAGGCGCTGGACGAGGACATCGAGAAGCTCCGTGAAGACGGAACCATCAAGAAGATCCTCGAAAAGTACGGACTGGACCCCGCCGTCGGCAAGCCGGGCGCACCCAGCGAGCTCTGATTTCAGGACGAGCCGGAAGAAAGGGCGGTTGGATCAATGGATCCAACCGCCCTTTTGTGCTCCCAGCCTCCGTTGGCATGCGCCGCTGGACGGGCGCCAGGTTCCCCTCATGGTCCGGGCTGCGCCTCTGGACTAAGCCGCGTAGGTCCGATCCTGGATCAGCTCTTAACGAGGGCACCCGCGCCGAACATTTCGGCGCGGGTGCTGGGTTCTGAAGTGCGGAGGATTAGGCCATGAGCCCCTGCAGGGCGTCGGCCAGGGTTTGGGCGCCGGTTTCGGCGTCGTCATCCACGACGTGTTCCTCCGGCGAGTGGGACACGCCGCTCGGGTTCCGGACAAAGACCATGGCGGTCGGCACAAAGGGTGCCAGGACACCGGCGTCGTGTCCGGCCCCGGTGTCCAGGACGGGGGCCTGCGGCAGGGCCAGCTGAAGTTCCTTCTGGAGGCCGGGATCGAAATGCACGGTGGGGCTTAGCGATTCTTCCCGGAGTTCCACGCTGCAGCCTTCCTCGGCCGCGATGATCCGGGCCTGGGAGTGGATGCTTTCCACCACAGCCGCCGTCACGGCGTCGTCGGGGTGCCGGACGTCGAGCCAGAAATCAACGCGCGAGGCGATGACGTTGGTCCCGCCGGGCACCGGCTGGAGGCGTCCCACTGTCGCCCGGGCGTGGGCCCGGTTCCGGGCGATGTCGCGGATGGCCACCACCATCCTGGAGGCCGAGACCATGGGGTCGTTCCGGTCGGCCATCAGCGTGGTCCCGGCGTGGTTGCCCTGGCCACGGACGCTCAGCCGCCAACGGCCGTGTCCCAGGATCGACGACGCGATCGCGATGGGCTGGTCCAGGTCGATCAGGCCCCGGCCCTGCTCGACATGCAGTTCGACGAAGGCGCCGATCTGTCCCAGCAGCTGCTCGTCCCGGCCAACGAAGCGCGGATCCAAGCCGTTGGCGCGGGCGACGTCGGCGAAAGTTGAGCCGTCGGGATCGCGCAGGTTACGGGCCTTGTCCGGATCGATGGCGCCGGCCATCAGCCTGGAGCCGAGGCAGGCGACGCCGAACCGGGATCCTTCCTCCTCCGGAAAGACCACGACGGCGATCGGCCGGGTGGGGGTGGCCACGCGTGCCTTGAGGATGTCAACGGCCACCAGAGCGGAGGCCACGCCGAGCGGACCGTCGAAGGCCCCTCCACCGGGCACCGAGTCGAGGTGGCTTCCGGTGACCAGGCTGTTGCTGCGGTCCCCGCCGGGCACATCCCACCAGGCCCAGATGGCGCCGTTGCGGTCCGTTTCCACGGCCAGCCCGCGCTTGGTGGCCTGTTCGATGAACCAGCCGCGCAGGTCCAGTTCGGCGGTGGAATACACCGGCCGTGTGTAGCCGCCGCGGAGCGCATCCGTGCCGGTGGCTGCAATCTCCGACAGCAGCCCGGTCACCGTTGCGGTTGACGCCGGGGGCAGGGGAGCGGTGCCCGGGGTCATGCGTGGGCTCCAGAAGCTGCTGCCTGCGCCTGGGCTGCGAGCCGGAACTGGTCAGGGACGGCGCCCGCGCCCGTTGCCAGGTCCGCCGCGAGCTGCCCGATCAGCGGGGCAAACTTGGCGCCGTGGCCCGAGCAGGGGGAGAGGACGGTGATTCCGTCGGCCCGGTCGAGGATGAAATCCTCCGTGGGGGTGTTGGTGAAGAGGCAGGTGGTCTCTGCGTAGGGTTCCGGCACCAGGCCCGGCAGGTACTGTTCCACGTACTCGATGACCCGACGGCGGTTGTCCGGGTTGATCTGTCCGTCCTGTTCGGCGGCCGACGGCAGGATCTTCCCGCCGTTGTACTCGGCAACCTTTTGCCCGCGGAATCCGGCATCACGTCCGCCCGGCAGGCCGTACGCCTGCCAGCCTGCGCGCTTGTGAATGAACGTCGGCCACGGCGAAGCATCATGATCCGTGCCGTCGGCGTAGGGGAAGTGGTAGGCCTGCTCCTGCCGCACCTCGATCGAAGGCATGCCGGCCAGGAAGGACGAGGGCAGCGACAGCGATCCCAGCAGCTGGGGGAGCCAGCCACCGGCGGCAACAATCACATTCGCGGCCCGCAATGTACGCCCGTCTTCGGACGTCAGGGTGTAGTTCCCGTTGGCCCCGGAGATCGAGGCAACAGCCCAGTTGTTGTGAAGTTCCGCGCCGTGCGCCACGGCCTGGTCCACCATGGAGGCGACGGATTCGTGGGCGTCAAGCACACCGGCGTCCGGGTGCCACAGGACCTGGGTGTCAAAGGCGATTTGGGGCCACCGGCGGTTGGCTTCTTCCGGGCTCAGAAGTTCGTGGTCAATACCGCGTGCTTCCAGCACGGCGGCCAGGCGCTCCGGCTGGCGGATCGCGCCATAGTCTACGGCTCCGGTGGGGGTAATGAGTTGCTTGCCGCTGAGGCGGGCCAGTTCGTCCCAGCCAGCCTTGGCCTCCTGGACGAGGCCGGTGTAGAACTCCTCGGGGTACGCGTAGCGGAAGATGCGGGCGGACCCGTGCGAGCTGCCCGCATCATTCGCGGGGGTTGAACGCTCCAGCAGGGCAACGTCGTGCCCGCGGGCGGCGAGATGCCAAGCGGTGGCAGCGCCGGACAGCCCAGCACCGACGACGGCGTATTCGGTCGATTCCATGGATGGCTCCTCTTATGGGGAATGGGCGACGGGGCGGCGCCCCTGTTCATGTCCAGTAACTCACCCGTCAGTGCAGCCGGTCCAATATCATTTAGCTTGTAATTATTAGCGTCAACCGAAAGAATCGCCATGGAACTCCGGCAGCTCAGGTACTTCCTCGTCGTCGCAGACGAGCTGCACTTCGGCCGTGCCGCCGAACGCCTGCACATCACCCAGCCGCCGCTGACCGTGGCCGTCAAGGGACTCGAGCGCGAACTAGGTGTCCAGCTCTTCGACCGCACCACTCGGCGTGTGACGCTGACGGCGGCCGGCGAGGCGTTCAAGGACCGGATCCAGGCCGCCGTGGCGGACCTTGATGATGCCGCCGGAGATGTTGCCGACGTCGCTGCCGGGAAGAGCGGCAAGATCAGGGTGGGATTCGTCAGTTCTGCGAGCTATACCACTGTGCCCGAGGCCATCAGGGCTTTCCGCGAGCAGCGCCCGCGCATTGACCTTGTGCTGCAGCCCCTCACCAGCGGCGAGCAAATTGAGCAGTTGCTGGACGGAAACCTGGACCTGGGACTGATCCGGGACCCTGGTGACGTGCCCGGCCTGAACCTCGAACTGCTGAGCGCGGAAGACCTGGTGGTGGTCCTTCCGGAAACACACCGCCTGGCGGCGGCCGAAGAGGTTCGCCCCGGGGACCTCGAAGGGGAGCCAATGATCCTGTTTCCCTACCGGCTGATGCCCGGCTTCGTGGCGAGGGTCCTGCGGCTCTTCGAGCCCCTCCCCACCCCGCCCGTCGTGGTCCAGCAGGCCATCCACCAGGAAACCGTCCTCGGCCTTGTCGCCGCGGGCCTGGGGGTGTCCGTACTGCCGGAATCGGTGCAGCGCTTCCAGATGCCCGGAGTCACCACTCGCCGCTTTGCGGGGAGGCCGCAGACGGAACTCTACGTTGCCCGGTCCCTTGGCCGTTCCCCTGCCGTGGAGGTCTTCATCAGGTGCCTCAAGGGACAAATTCCGGAATGACTCTGGTGTGATCACATATCTCGTCTTAGTCTGGGCGGACACCCCAACTGACCCGCAGTAGTTGTCGTTTTGACGCTCCAAAACGACAACTACTGCGGGTCAGTTGGGTCGCCAAACAAGAAAGTGGTCAAGCATGAAGACAATCCACGACGTCGTGGTGGTCGGGGCCGGGCCCGCAGGCCTTGCCCTCGCGTACGAGCTCCGCGACCTGGACATCGACGTCCAGGTGCTGGAGGCGGACGGAGATATCGGCGGACGGACGCGGAGCGTCCAACTCGCCGGCGCTGCCGTCAACACCGGCGCCATGTTCATCTACCGCGGCACCCGCGCAGAAGAGCTCGCCGAGGAACTGGGCCAGGAGACTGCCCCGTTCCACCCCGCTACGTACGGCGTCCATATCGACGGCGTTACGTCCGTCGCAGGGTCCACTCCGGAAATCGTCGAAGGGCTTCCGCTCCCGGCGGAGTCCAAGATCGCGCTGGCCGATTTCATGGAAGGACTGGCGCGCGAGTACAGGGACAACGTGTCGGACGGAACCATCACGGACAAGGCCGCGGGGCTGGCGAACGAAACAGTGGCGGCAAGGCTTGCAGGGCTTCCGGGTCCGGCCCGGAGTGTCATTGAGGCGGCAGTCCGGGGCGGCGCAGTGGGCGATGCTGCCCAGCTCTCGGCGAAGTATGCCCTGCGCTACCTCGGCAGTTACATCGCGCACGAAAGGGACAACCGCCTGTACCCCGTGAACGGAATGCAGGCCCTGCCGCGTGCCCTCGCAGCCAACGCCGGCGCCGGCACGGCCATCCGGACCGGCGTTCGGGTCCACAGCGTCAAGGACCTGGACGGCCTGCTTGAAGTGCGTGCTACCAGCGAAAGCGGGCAGGAGGTGCTACTGGCCCGGCAAGTGGTGATGGCGGTGCCGGCACCGCTGGTGGCCGGCCTTTGCGAGTCCCTGCCCGGCTGGAAGCACAAGGCGCTCCAGGCCGCTGAGACGCCGGGCAGCACGACGTTCACCATCGCCGCCAACATCGAGGGTGTGCCGGAATTCGCGGACTGGTCCTTCGTTTCGACGGTGGGCAAGAAGTTTGACGCCATCATCAATCCCCAGCCCGGTGTTCTGCCGGCCGACGGAATCGTCAGGTTCACCTGCTACGGCAATTCGGCAGGATTTATTCCGGGGATCGAATGCGACGAAGAGCTGATCCGGGTATGGACCGAGGACTTCCTGGAGGTTGCGCCGCAGCTGCGCGGTCGGACCGTGGGTGCGGCGGCGGCCACTTGGGAGCATTGCTTCTCCGTGCTGTCCCCGAAACGCAACGTGGCCCTGCCGGATCTCCAGCGCAGCGTCGGAAACATCCACTTCGCCGGGGACTACACCTCGGAAACGGCAGGTTCGCACGGCGCCTACCAGGAGGCCCGTCGGGTGGCGCAGACGCTGCGCGAAGCACTCGCGCCGGGGACTGCCACGCACGCCGCCGGGCGATCATTGGCACCTCGCTGACGACCATCGTGCTGAAGCGGTGGATCACTGAATGCCCGTAGTCAGGCGACGGCCCGACTACCGGGAAGCGCGGCCCTCGAGGGGTGGCGCTTCCCGCGGTTAACGGCTCTTTCGGAGTGTCCCGGGCGGGCTACCCGATGGCCTAAAAAGAAGTTCACAAAATGGCTGGTTGTGATCACATATCTCACCTATACTGTGATTCAGCCGACTATCCACGAGGCGTCTCGAACCTCTGTGGCGGTGACCCAATTCTTGCTTCCCACGAGGGCGCCTGGCGCGGCCCCCGGAAGCCAACTGACATTTTGACCTGAGACGTGGACGTCTCTGACCGCAAGGGAGATAACGTGGCCTCCGCCCGAATTGACGCAGACACCCGGATCCTCATCATTGGCGCCGGCGTGGTTGGTGCCGCCCTGGCCGACGACCTGACCCGCCACGGCATGAAGTCCGTAACCGTGGTGGATCAGGGGCCGCTGTACCGCACCGGCGGGTCCTCCTCCCATGCCCCTGGTTTTGCCTTCCAGACCACCGGTTCTTCGGTGATGACTGAACTGGCCAGGCGGACACTCGACAAGCTGGACGGAGCGATGCTGGACGGTGAGTGGATCCTCAAGCGTGTCGGCGGTTTGGAACTGGCCTGCGAGCCGGAGCGGCTGGAATACCTGCACCGGCGGCACAACCTGGCCCGGTCCTGGGACGTGCCGGCCCGGATGGTTTCCGCCGACGAGTGCGGGAAGCTGTTCCCGGGCCTCGACACCTCTACCGTGCTCGGCGGCCTGCACACCCCAACGGATGGAGTGGTCAAGGCCGTGCGGGCTGTGGAGTGGCAGGCTCGGCGTGCCATCGAGAACGGAGCGCGGTTCTATGGCCACACCGCGGTCACCGGGTTCCGGACAGAACGCGGCCGGGTGACCGGCGTCGAGGTCCGGCAGACGCCGCCGGTGCCGGGCAATCCGTCCAAAGGCGACCAGCTACCGGAGGGGACGTCGTTCATCGAGGCGGATGTCGTCGTCGTCTGCGCCGGCCTCTGGGGGCCGGGGCTGGGAAAGCTGCTGGGGCTGGAACTGCCCATGGTACCCATGGAACACTGCTCATCCCACACCAGCCCGCTGCCGTCGCTGGCCGGATTCAGTGCTGAGGTGGAGATCGACCTGCCGATGGTCCGGCACCAGGCCACCGGCTCCTACCTCCGCCAGATGGGCGACCGGCTGACGTGGGCACCTATGAGCACCGGGTCATCCCGGTGGAACAGTCCGAGATAGCGTCCCCCAAGGACTACGCGGAAACGCGGGTTGAGCCTGCAATCCACCCCCTGACGTGGAACGACCTGAAGGACGGGTGGGCAGAAGTCCAGCGGCTCTTCCCCGAGACCCGGAGCTGCGAAGCGGTTGATGGCTATAACGGGATCTTCTCCTTCACCCCGGACGGAAACCCGCTCCTCGGCGAGGTGCCCGGAATCAGCGGCCTGTGGCTCGGCGAGTCCGTCTGGCTCACCCAGTCGGCAGGGGTTGCGGGCGTTCTGGCCGACTGGATCGTGACCGGGGATCCGGGCATCGATACGACCAGCCTGGACTTCCGACGGTTCGACCAGACGCACCTGACGCGGACCGTCAGCATCGAGCGCGCCAGTGAGAATTACGACGAGGTCTACGACATCAGCCACCCCCGCAAGCAGACCAGACAGCTGAGGAAGTTCGCCACGACCCCCTTCTACGTCCGGCAGGAAGCCCTGGGTGCGGTGTTCGGCACCGCGCAGGGTGGTTGGGAGCGCCCCCTCTGGTACGGCTCCACCGAAGGCCCTGAAACAGCCAGCCGACGGCGGGATGCCTGGGGAACGTACGGATGGTCACCCGCCATTTCCGCCGAGGCGCGGAAGGCTGTGAACAGCGTTGGGCTCGTGGACAGGGGAGCCGCCAGCGTCTTCCAGGTCCGGGGCGGCGGGGCTGAAAAGCATCTCCAGGAAATCCTGACGGCCAGCCTATCCCTGGAGGTGGGCACGTCCACGGGCGCCTTTGTGAAGGGCCCTTCCGGCGGCATTGCCGCCGATCTCACCGTGGTGCGGACCGCGGAGGACGCCTATCTGGTCATCGGCAGCAGCCCCGAGGACGTGTGGCACTTTCGCCGGGAAACCCCGCACCTGGAGACGGCGACCGTTGCCGACCTATCATCCGCAACCACTGCCCTGGCGCTCATCGGTCCTGATGCCGCCGTCCTTCTGGCATCTGTCACCCGGGGCGGCATACCCGAGGCCGCAATGGAAGCGCCGGTGCTCGACGTCGGAGGTGTTCCGGTCCGCGCCGTTGCCGAAACGGCTACCGGCGTTGGGGGCTGGACGCTCTATACGGCCACGGAACATGGGCTGTACCTTTGGGACCTGCTGGCTGCGGCAGGTGGAAAGCGGGGGATGGCCCTCGTTGGGGACGAAGCGTTTACGGCGCTGCGGATCGCCAACGGCGTCCCGGCCTTCGGCATCGACTTCGGCCCGCAGGACACTGCGTACGAAGCCGGTCTCGCCGAGCTTTCCGCCGGTGCATGCGCCCGCCTGGGCCACCGGCTGCTGGTCCGGCTCCGGCTGTCCAGTGACCGCCACGCAGTTGTCCCGGGTGAGCCCGTGTCCACGAACGGGGACGTCATCGGGTACATCACGAGCGCTGCGGAGGATCCCGCCTCCGGCCGCTTCCTGGCCTTCGCCTGGGTGGACCCGGACTTCGCCGCTGCGGGGACAGCGCTGGAGATTTCACACCTTGACACCATGTGGCCCGCCAAGGTGGAAACCCCCTGACCACGGCCCGGCACCCCCGGCATTGCACCGCCGCACCAACCCGAACTGTTGGCTGATATGTGATCACAAAATACTGATAGTGTGAGGCGAACCACAAGGCTCACGAGGCGAACCCGCTTCGAGAGCCAGACATCTTCCAGAGCGCCCCGATGAGAGGACTGAACTCCCCGTGAACACCATCCCCAAAGAAGAACTTGCAACATTGTGCGAGCGTGCCCTGCTGGCCGTCGGCGCCCCTGCAGAGGATGCCAAAGTCCTCTCGGACGCGACGGTGGAAGCCGAACTCGTCGGCAACCGCGCCGTCGGCGTCGGGCATCTCTTCGACTACCTTGACGGTTACAGGCAGGGCCGCATCTCCGGCGTCGCCCAACCGAAAGTCCGCCGCGCGGCGGCGGCAGTCATCGACGTCGATGCCGGCAAGGGCCTGGCCCAGACAGCGTTCCAGGCTGCCTTCAGGGACCTGCTTGAGGCTACGAATGAGGCCGGGATCGCCGCGCTCTGGGTCCGGGACTCGTATACCTGCGGCGAGCTGGGCTATTACGCACGCAAGGTGGCCCAGCAGGGCTACATCGCCGTGGCAACGGCCAACAGCCCGGCCCTGATGTCCATCGGTGGCGCACCCAAGCGCATCCTCGGCACCAACCCGCTGGCTTACGGCATCCCCCGGCCGGGCGGCATGCCCATGGTCATCGACCAGGCATCCTCCTCGACCGCCTTCGTGAACATTCGACGCGCGGCCGACGCCGGGGACCCGATCCCCGCGGGCTGGGCACTAAATGCCGACGGGGAGCCAACGGTGGACGCCAATGAAGCCTTGGCGGGAACCCTGCTGCCTTTCGGCGGGCACCGCGGCGGCAACATCGCCCTGCTGGTGGAGATCCTTGCGACGCTCTCCGGGGCCTCATTCTCCCTGGACGCGGCACCCTTCGACAGCGGCAGCACCTCGCCAGGCATCGGCGTCTTTGTCCTGTGCATCGATCCCGCCAACTTCACCGGCTCGGCCGACCGGCTGGCCACCCAGTTGGAGAATCTCCGCGACCAGCACCAGGTCCGACTGCCGGCCATGGCGCTTACCGAACTGCCCGAGCATGTTGAGATCGACGCCCGTACCCTTCAGCGTCTGCAGCAGGCCGCGAACAGCCAAACAGGCGCGGGCGAGGGGTTGCACATCCAGCGTGCCTGACCAAACACCTTAGCCGCACCGGCGTCGTTCCCCGGATCAGCGGCCGGGCATGGATCACCGGGTTCAGCACCTACGTGCTCGATCCTGAGGACCCTTTCCCCAACGGCTTCACGCTCGGAGACATCTGGGCCCCTTCGGCGAACGACGAGGGCGCTCCGGAGACCGGCCCGTCTGTTGCCGCTGACACTGACCGGACGGCCCGGCAGGTGGAAGCACCCCGTATAAGCTCTAGTTGATTTCGCTGAAGTTCCAAGTGCAGGCACCCCCGTCTTCGGGCGGGGGTGCCTGCTGGCGCGTTTAGGCGAAGTAATGCCAACAACCTGAAGGGGTTCTGACTACCAATGGGCGCGCTCGGATACCTCGCCGCTTCTGTCCCACCCAGAATGGCGAGTGCCGGTTCCGCCGTTGCCCTCCCCATTCTTGCCGTGCAGCAAATACATGATGTCGCCATGGGAGGAGCGCTTGTCGCGGCGTCACTGGGCCCGAGCGTCATCGCGGCCCCTCTGGCAGGCGCTGCCCTCGACAGAGCCCGGCGTCCGGGCCTGCTGGTGGCAGCCTCCGCGTTGCTGACCGCCGTCGCCTTCGGGGTGACCGCCTTCCTTGGCGTGATACCGCTGCCGGTTGCATTCGCATGCTTGGCTCTGGCCGGCGCGGTCTCACCCTTTTACATGGGCGGGCTGTCCAGCTTCGTTCTCGGTGCGATTCCCGACGTACGGAGGGCATTCGCCTACGATGCCCTCTCTTATAACGTCTCGGCCGTGGCCGGCCCGGCATTTGTCGCCCTGATCGCGGCGTTCCTGCCCGCCCAGGCCGGTCTCTTGGCGCTGGCGGCCGCCGCGGCCCTGGGCTCCGTAGCCGTACGCGCCGTCGGGCTTCGTCCTCATGGGCGCACCGCCGGTTCACCCTGGCAGGCGGTCAAGGCCGGTCTGCACAGAATCTCCAGCCACCGTCCGTTAGCGGTGATGACCGCTGCGTCCACACTCAGCCAGTTTGGCCAGGGCGGATTGGCAATCGCAGCGGTTGCACTCTCGATCGAACGGATCGGTTCACCCAGGGACGGGGCAGCCGTCGTGACAGCCTTCGCCATCGGCAGCCTTCTCGGCGCCGTCGTCGAGACGGCGCGGCCCACGCGCAGGCGCCCCCATGCAGTCATGATGGCGGGTTTCTTCGCCACGGGGTTGCTGACCATCGCTGCCGCGCTGGATTTCGGGACAGTCTGGACTTTTCTCACCATAGGATTGTCGGGAGCCTTCACCGCATCCTCGACTGCGGCGATGCTGTTTCTGCGCAACAGGCTCAGCCCGCAGTACCTCAGATCCCAGATTTTCACGGTCAGTGCAGGCCTGCGCGTGAGCGCTACGGCCGCCGGCGCAGCGCTGGCTGGCGCTGCCACCGGATCGGGCGGCGCCATTATTTTGGGCGCGGTGGGTGTTATGTGGATTATGTCGGCAGCACTCATGATCGCATACCCGCGGAACACCCATGATGACGCACAGCTTCCCTCCGCCCGGTAGGGCGAAGGCCAGTACCCCAGACGCCGGGTTTTGGTGCGAGAACCCTGTGACCGTCTCGGTGAGGGACTTCCCTTTGGTTTCGGGAGCCAGCCACTGCGACCGGATGGCGCCGACGAGAGTAAGCCCAGCGGCCATCAGCACGGTGACCTGCGGCCCGTAATTCGCCATGGACCACGGAGGCCCACCCCGCCGGCGAGTCCTTCGCTCAGTCCGTATCCCTTCGCGATCGCCACCTTCGCCGAGAGCGTGCCCATCAGCAGCCGGACCACGAACAGCTGCCACGGTTCGTGCACGAAGAACTGGAGAACGGAGCCGACGAGGAAGATCCCCATGTCGATCATGAACAGTGGTTTGCAGCCGAATTTGTCCCCGAGCCAACCGCCGACCGGCGAGCCGACCAGGATCGTGTTAGGCTCCTGCAAATTCTGCCGCGGCCATTGGTGTCGGCGGGCGGCTTCGACGCGAGCCAATTACTTGAAGCTTGAACTAATCACGGCTATGGTTACTTCAAGCTTCAAGTAATCTCCTGGAATGTCGAGGACCTCTGATGACCGCTTGTGTTGAAACCGCTGTGCAGGATTCCTCCCTGCCCTTTGCCGCCGTCCGCAGCCAAGTGACTGTGCCGCTGCGCTTTCCCGACGGTTACAGCACTACTGCCGAGGTGCTGACGTTTCGCGGCCTCGCGGACGGCAAGGAGCACCTGCTGCTCGCCCTGGGCCAGTGGGAGCAGACGCTCCTCACCCATGACGTGCCCTTGGTCAGGCTGCACAGCGAATGCATGACCGGCGACGTGTTCGGCAGCCAGCGCTGTGACTGCGGACCGCAGTTGCGCGAGGCTGTCGAAGAGATCGCCGCAGCAGGCGGATTCCTGCTCTACCTCCGCCAGGAGGGCCGCGGCATCGGCCTCTACTCCAAGCTCGACGCCTACGCCCTGCAGGACACGGGCCTTGATACCTACGACGCCAACCTGGCTCTGGGCCACGGCGAGGACGAGCGCGACTACACTGCGGCCGCACAGATGCTCGGCGCCCTCGGAGCCACGAGCATCCGCCTCCTGAGCAACAACCCGGACAAGGCTGACCAGTTGACGGCCCTCGGTATCGACGTCGCCGAACAGGTTCCCACCGGTGTGTACCTCTCGCCTGCCAACCACAGTTACCTGGCGGCGAAGCGGGACCGCACCGCGCATACGCTGGAACTGTCCAGGGCCGACGTCGGACATGTACCGCCGGTGCCGGGCGGCACCGTCCCCACGCGCGAGGAGATGCTCAGCCGCATCGACGAACTGGTTCCCCGGCTGCGGGATCGGGCGGAGGAAACAGAGCGGCTGCGCCGCCTCCCGGAAGCCACCATGAATGACCTCAAGGAGGCAGGCGTGTTCCGGCTCCTGGCTCCGCTGGAGCTGGGCGGTTACGGCCTGGGTGCGGAAACCTATGCTGAGGTCATCCGGCGGCTTGCCCGGGGTTGTGCGTCGACGGCCTGGACCGCCGGACACCTGATCGAGCATGTGTGGATGCTGGCGCGCTGGCCCCGGCGGGTCCAGGACGAGGTG
Organism: Arthrobacter sp. SAFR-023; assembly: GCF_051965295.1. Classification (NCBI taxonomy): domain Bacteria; kingdom Bacillati; phylum Actinomycetota; class Actinomycetes; order Micrococcales; family Micrococcaceae; genus Arthrobacter; species Arthrobacter sp. SAFR-023. The sequence continues at coordinate 133,589 of NZ_JBQCMF010000004.1, forward strand.
TTCGCCGGCGGGCGGGCTCCGATGGCTGCGGCCACGGGTGCTCCCGTGGGCTCGGCCAGGAAGGTCCCGGGAGGATTCTCGATTTCGGGCCACTGGAGCTTCGCGTCGGGGGTCATGCATTCGGAATGGGCACTGCTGTCGGTGCTGTCCGACGGCGTCCGCCTGCAGTGCCTGGTCCCCGTGGCCGAGCTTGAGCTGCTGGATGCGTGGCACACGGCCGGGCTGCGGGGGACCGGCAGCAACGATCTCCGGACGGTGGACCTTTTTGTTCCGCAGCACCGGGCCATGGATTGGGCACTGCTGAGCGCAGCGGACAATCCCGGCAGCCGAATCCACCCGGACCCGATGATCCACACACCCATGGCCACGCTGCTGAACCTGGTGGCACCCGCTGCCGCGCTGGGAGCCGCCGAGTACGCCGTCGAGGTCTTTCGGGAGAAGATGCTGGTGCGCAAGGTGAAGAACACCGTTGACAACCGGCAGGCGGATTCACCGCTGGCGCAGGCCCGCTTCTCGCAAGCCTACGGAACGGCGGCCACGGCGCGCCTGCACTGGCGGGAGGCTCTCAGCATCGTTTCGTCGTCACTTGAGCGCCAGCCGTCAGGTCTGACTGACGACGAGCGGGCCAAGTACCGGCTTTCCCTTGCCCTCAGCGGCGAGGCAGCGGAGGAAGCAGTGCGGCTCGCCGTCTCGGGCTCGGGCGGCAGCGCCCATCGGCTTTCGCATCCGCTGCAGCGCATCCAGCGCGACGTGAATGTCCTCCTCAACCACCCGACCCTGAGCCGTGATCCGATCCTTGAGCAGGCGGGCCGGGGTCTGCTGGGCCTGGGGTTTACTGTGCCGTCCTTCTAGCCCGGGTTCCTTCTGGCCCCGACCCGTTTTGGCCGGTAGGCCGGTCAGCCAGGCCGGTTCATCACGCTGACCGTTCGGGGTGCCTGGAAGGACAGGTGCCGGATCCATGCCGGCTCGTGGTCCCGCAGTTGGATCCCAGGCAGCGCCGCCGCGGCTTCCTGGATGATGACGATGGCCTCCAGTTCGGCGAGCTTGGCCCCGAGGCAGCGGTGGATCCCCGAACCGAAGATGAGGCCGGTCGAAGATCCGGGTCCGGTTTGGAACTGCCGCCCAGGGGTCTCGAATCCGGCGGCTGCCGTGATCCGGTTGCCGGACAGTTCAAGGAGGATCTCGGTCCCGGCGGGGATCCGGTTATCGCCGATGCTGGTGTCGCGTGCGGCCACGCGGCGCCACGTGGGGACGGATGATTCGGTGGCGAGCACATGCCTCACCGCGGACCTGGCGCCGGCTTCCGAGGCCGCGTCCCTCCAGTCCACGGGAGCGGCACCCTCCAGCAACCGGAACAGCGTGGTGCTGATCAGCTGCGTGGTGGTCTCCTGGCCGGCGATCAGCAGGAAGTAGCCGAGCGAGCACATCTCGGTCCTGGACAGGCCATGCTCGGCCAGTGACTTGAACAGGTTGCGTCCGGGAGCCGCCATGGATTTGGCCACGAGCCGGCGCAGCCAGGCGTAGAACCCGGCGGCGCTGCGGGCCAGCTCGAGCTGACGGTGCGGGGCGGGCCAGCCCCAGAACAGTTCCATGGAGTCCAGCCCCCAGCGCTTGAGGTCTGCAAGATCCCGCACGGGCAGCCCGAGGAGTTCGAGCATCACGACCGCCGGGGGAAATGCCGCCACGGTCTGTACAAGGTCCGCTCGACCGGTGCAGGCGAGCTGGTCCGCGGCGTTCCCCGCCGCCTGCTTTGCCAGTTCCCGGATGCGCGGTTCCATGGCGGCTACGGTGGCCGGCGTAAAGAAACCGGCCACCACCTTGCGGATACCGCTGTGTGAATCGGTGTCGTTGCTGGCCAGCACCGGTGGCAGCGCAAAGCCCGCCCGCTGCAGCACACGGAGGGCCGGTCCCTCCAGCTGGGTCACGGCGACCAGGGCATTCGCCGGGCTGAAATCGGCAGGCCGGTGCAGGACGTCGCGGACCGATTCAGGGTCCCGGACCACGAGGTAGGGGCACCGGGCTGAGCCGTCGGGAGTTTCCGTCGGAGCCGGCGGCAGAGCCGTACTGGACGCCGGCATCATGCGGGCAACCCGTTCAGCCATGCTGCCGCGCCGGCCCGAAAATCGGCCGGGGAGAGTTCCGCGGCCTGCTCGGGAAGAGCCCCAAGGAGGGGAACAGGAAGTGTGCCGAGCACCTGCCGGTTGGTGTGGTGGACTGCGCCGGGGCTAAAGGGCCAGCTGCCGAGTACGACGCCGAGGACATCCAGTCCGCGGCTGGACAGTGCCTCGAGGGTCAGGGCGGTGTGGTTCAGCGTCCCAAGGCCGGGCCGTGCGACCAGCACAAATGCCGCTTCCAGCAGCGAACCGAGATCGGCCAGGGTGCCACCGTGGGCATCCAGTTCCACGAGAAGGCCACCGGCGCCCTCCACCAGGACGTGGTCGTGGAAAGCAGCGAGCCCGCATATCCGCCGTGCGTGCGAAGCCAGCGCAGGCAGCGGGGCCCCGTCCACGGCGGCAGCAGCGACGGGTGCCATGGCCTGCTGCAGCACGACGCCGGTTTCAACGGTCAGAGGGCCAGCGAGCCGGACGATTTCGGCGGCGTCAGAATCGCCGTCCGCGGCACCCGACTGGCACGGCTTGTAAACCGCGACGCTGCGCCCCATTCCATGCAGGACGGCGGCGAGGGCCGCCGTCGTAATGGTCTTGCCGACGCCAGTGTCCGTTCCGGTGACCAGAATGACGGGGGACAGGTTCATGGAAGTTCCTCCAAAATGCCGCGCAGTACTGCGCAGCTCTCTTCGATTTCTTCGGGCGTGAGGGTGGCGCGGGCGGTGAGCCGCAGCCGCGGTATCCCGTCCGGAACGGATGGCGGGCGGAAGCAGCCCACCCGGACTCCGGCGCGGCGCGCGGACTCGGTGGCGGCCAGGGCCGACTCCGCGGACGGCATGGGGATGGACTGGACGGCTCCGGCTGTCCGGTTAGGGACATTGTCGTCTTGGCCAACCGCGCCGCGGTTGGCAAGAGCGGGGGCCAGCCCGGCGGCAAGGGCGGCTGCATTGCCGTGGACGGATCCCGCCCGCCACGGTTCAGCCCTGATGATCCGCGCCGCGGCGAGGGCCGCTGCGGCGGACGCCGGAGCCAGCCCGGTGTCGAAGATGAAGCCGCGGGCCCTGTTGACGATGTGTTCCCGCAGCAGCGCGGATCCCAGGACCGCTCCGCCCTGGCTGCCCAGGGCTTTCGACAAAGTGGCCGTCACAACCACGTTGGCATGCCCGGCCAGGGCGGTCCCGGCCACCGAGCCGCGGCCCTGGAAGCTGCCGGAGCCGGTGACGCCGAGGCTGTGGGCCTCATCGATAAGCAGCACGGCGTCGTGCTGCTCGGCCAGGGTCAGCAGGTCAGCGAGCGGCGCCGCGTCACCGAGGACGCTGTAGACGGATTCGACGGCGATCATCGCCCGTGGTTCTTTACGGCTGGCGAGCAGGCGGCCGGCTTCCTCCACACTGTTGTGGACGAACGACTCGGTGCGGGAGCGGCTGAGCCGGAAACCGTCGATCATCGAGGCGTGGCAGTGCTCGTCCGCGAGGATCAGCGTCCCGGGACCGCCCAGCGCCGTGATCACCCCGATGTTGGCCAGATAACCGGAGGAAAAGACCAGTGCCGCTTCCATCCCGGCCAGCACGGCCAGTTCCTGCTCGAGCTCCAGGTGCAGCTGCGTGGTACCGGCCACCAGGCGGGACGACGTGGCGCCGGCGCCCCACAGCGACGCGGCCGCCGCGGCTGCCCCGGCAACCCGCGGGTCTGTTGAAAGGCCGAGGTAGTCGTTGCTGGCCAGGTCGATGAACTCTTCGTGCGCGGCGCGGGGGAGCGGGCGGCGGACCTGCCCCCGGCGTTCCCTGACCGCGGCCTGCCGCTCAAGCCACTCTGTCATTGCGCCGCTCATGATGTACTCCCGGAGTGGGCGGGAACCCGTTCATGTACCTGGGCGTCATCTACCTCGGCTTCGTGAACTTCGGCGACGGCTGCGGTCATTCCAGCCGTGATCTGTGCGATGTCCGCCGCGGTGCTGATGTACGGCGGCATGCTGTAGACAAGGTTCCGGAACGGGCGGACCCAGACGCCGTGGCGGAGAGCTGCCGCCGTGACGGCGGTGACGTCGACGGCGTCGTGCAGCTCGATGACCCCCACGGCGCCGAGAGCCCGCACGTCCCGGACGGCCGAAAGTTCCCGGGCAGGTGCCAGCCCGGAGGCCAGGCCGGTGCCGATCCGGGCGACGTCGGCCTGCCAGCGGCCGCTTTCAATGATGCCGAGGCTGGCGTTGGCGACGGCACACGCCAGCGGATTGCCCATGAACGTGGGGCCGTGCAGCAGGGCACCGGCCTGGCTGCCGGAAACAGCCGCGGCCACCTCAGCGGTGCAGAGCATGGCGGCGAGGGTCAGGTACCCGCCTGTCAGGGCCTTGCCCACGCACATGATGTCCGGCACGACGCCGGCATGATCGGCCGCGAACAGCTGGCCGGTGCGGCCGAAGCCGGTGGCGATCTCATCAAAGATGAGCAGCAGCCCGTGCCGGTCCGCGACCTCCCGGAGCGATGCCAGGCATTCGGCCGGGTACGCGTGCATGCCGCCGGCGCCCTGCAGCACCGGTTCGACGACGATCGCGGCCAGTTCCGCGTCGTGCGCCGCCGCCAGCTCCGCCACCTCAGTTGCCCACGCCTGCACTGCTTCGGGTGTTGCCGACGCCGCCGCCGGAGGACGGGGCGCAAACACGTTGCCGGCGAGCAGCCCGGGGAAGGCCGAGTGCATGCCGTCCACGGGATCGCAGACCCCCATGGCAGCAAAGGTGTCGCCGTGGTAGCCGCCGCGGAGGCTGAGGAACCGCTGCCGCCGCGGGTGGCCGCCGGCGGTCTGGAACTGCACCGCCAGCTTGAGCGCCACCTCGACGGCCACCGAGCCCGAGTCCGCGAGGAACACCCGCTCCAGCCCGGACCGGCCGGGGGCACCCGGGGCCATGGCCACCAGGCGCTCGGCCAGTTCCACGGCCGGGGCATGGGTCAGCCCGCCGAACATGACATGGCTGAACTTGTCCAGCTGCTCTTTGGCGGCGGCATCGAGCACCGGGTTGCGGTAGCCGTGGATCACGGACCACCATGAGGACATCGCATCGATCACCTCGTGGCGGGTGCCGTCTTCACCGCGGAGCCGCAGCCGCACTCCGTCGGCCGCCTCAACCTCCCACAGCGGAAGGCTGGGGGAGGCCGGCGCGTAAGGGTGCCACAGCCGTGCGCGGTCCCGCTGGATAAGGTCAGTCTGCTCCGAATCCTGCGTCACGATTGAACCCTGCGTCACGGGACCAGCACCCCGTGGCGGGAACATTCCGCTGACCAGCCCAGCGGCGTGACCTGGACCTTCAACCGGCGCCGGCAGGCGGCGCAGTACCGCGGCGGTTCCATTGCCAGGCGTGCGCGGCAGTTCCGGTGGGCGTACGACGGCGGCCCGTCGCCGCCGTCGTACGGCTCACCACAGTGCCCGCAATAGGCGGCTTCGGTGGTTGAGCCCGTCGAAACCCGGGCAGTCGAAACCCCGGTCATAGCGTCTTCTGGAGTTCCTTGATCGGCATGTTCAGCTCGACCAGCAGGTTGAGGTCCGCCGTAGCCGGCCGGCCGAGCGTGGTGAGGTAATTGCCGACGATCACCGCGTTGATGCCGCCGAGCAGCCCGTTCCGTGTGCCGAGGTCGCCCAGGGTGAGCTCGCGGCCGCCGGCGTAGCGCAGCACCGTCCGGGGCATGGCGAACCGGAAAGCGGCGATGGCGCGGAGGGCGTCCTTGCCGTCCATGATGCCCTGGTTTTCGAGCGGGGTGCCGGGGCGGGGGTTGAGGAAGTTCAGCGGCACCTCGTGGGGTTCGAGGGCGGCGAGCTGGGCAGCGAGTTCGGCGCGCTGCTCCAGGGTTTCGCCCATGCCGATCAGGGCGCCGCAGCACAGTTCCATGCCGGCTGCCTTGACCATGTTGCAGGTCTCGAGGCGTTCCTCGTAGCTGTGCGTGGTGACGACTTCCGGGAAGTAGCTGCGGGCCGTTTCCAGGTTGTGGTTGTAGCGGTGCACTCCCCATTCGGCGAGCTGGTCCACTTGGCGCTGGGTGAGCATCCCGAGCGAGCACGCGATGTTGATGTCGACTTCCTCGTTGATGCGGTCGATCGCGAACTTGATCTGGTTCATGAGCTTGATGTCGGGGCCGCGGACGGCGGCGACGATGCAGAACTCGGTGGCACCGGTCGCCGCGGTTTCCTTCGCGGCCTTGACCAACTCGGGGATGTCGAGCCACACACCGCGGACGGGGGAGTCGAACAGGCCGGACTGGCTGCAGAAATGGCAGTCCTCCGGGCAGCCGCCGGTCTTGATGGAGATGATGCCCTCCACCTCGACGTCCTCGCCGCAATGCTTGAGGCGTACTTCGTGGGCCAGTTGCAGGGCGGCGGGAAGGGCCTCGTCCGGAAGGCGGAGTACCTCCTCAAGCTGCTCCTGGGCGAGCCCGATGCCGTCCTCGAGGACCTGCCGTCTGGCGGTTTCGAGGATGGGGAAAGTGGCCGGAATGGTCGCGTGGCTTGTGGCTTCGCTCGCGTCTGCCTGAATCGTCATTGATGGGTCCTTTGCGTGTGATGGCTGCGGATATTCCTTCGAACCGACGCTAATTCCCCATCGAGGTCAAGATTTTGTGGGGTCCCGACAAGCAGGTCAGCGGGACATTGGTCGGGTCACACTCTGGTTCTCTGCCTAGTGGCATGCCGAAAGAGCCGCCGTCGCAATGCAGCGACGGCGGCCACTATGTTTCGTTGGCCCGGCTAGCCGTTGATGATTTGGGGGATGCCGAGGTGTTTGAGGCCTTCGACGCCGAATTCGAGGCCGTAGCCGGATTGTTTGGCGCCGCCGAAGGGGATGCGGGGGTCCACCGCGCCGTGCTTGTTGATCCAGACGGTGCCGGCTTCAATGCGGGCGGCAACTTCGCGGGCGGCGGTGAGGTTGGGGGACCAGACGGAGGCGCCGAGGCCGACGTCGAGGGCGTTGGCGTACTCGATGGCCTGGTCGATGGTGCTGTAGCGGATGATGGGCAGGGCGGGGCCGAACTGTTCTTCGGCGACGAGGGGGTTGTTGTTGTCGATGTCGGCGACGAGGGTGGTGGGGTAGAAGTAGCCGGGCTGGCCGGGGTCGGGGTTGCCGCCGAGCAGGATCCGGGCGCCCGACGCTTTCGCTGCGTCGACGAGGTTGGTGACGATGTCGTACTGGGCTTTGTTTTGCAGGGGGCCGAGGACGCTGTTTTCGTCCAGGCCGTTCCCCATGGGCATCGCGGCGGCAACGGCGGTGAGTTCTTGGCAGACGGCGTCGTAGATGTCGTCGTGGACGTAGAGGCGTTTCAGGGCGGCGCAGGTTTGTCCGGTGTTGATGAAGGCGCCCCAGAACAGGCCTTCAGCGATCGTTTTGGGGTCGGCATCGGGCAGGACGATGCCGGCGTCGTTGCCGCCGAGTTCCAGGGTGAGCCGCTTGACCGTGTCCGCGGAGGATTTGATGATGGCGCGGCCGGCTTCAGTGGAGCCGGTGAACATGATCTTTCCGACGACGGGGTGTTCGGCCAGGCGGGCTCCGACTTCGCGGTCGCCGGAGATGGCGGTCAGGACGCCGTCGGGGAGTTCTTCGTTGAGGACCTTGATCAGGGCCAGGACGGAGAGCGGGGTCATTTTGGAGGGTTTGACCACAGCGGTGTTGCCCATGCGGAGGGCTGGGGCGATCTGCCAGATGGTGATCATCATGGGCCAGTTCCACGGGCCGATGGCGCCCACGACGCCGATGGGTTTGTAGTGGAGCTCGGCGTAGGTTTCACCGTCGTCCACCACAACTTCCGGGTCCAACGGGGTGCCGGCGGCAGCCCGCAGCCACGCGGCGCAGGCGCCGACTTCGAAGCTGGCGTTCGGGCCGTTGAGGGGTTTGCCCTGCTCGCGGGAGAGCAGCTGGGCGAGTTCCTCGGCGGAGCGTTCGACGGCGTCGGCGGCCTTGAGCAGGGCGGCGGAGCGGGCGTCGTGGCCGAGTGCAGCCCACGCGGGCTGGGCGGCGACGGCTGCGGTGACGGCGGTTTCGAGGTCCGCAACGGTGTGGACCGGCGCCTCGCCGACGACGCCGCCGGTGGCGGGGTCGAGAATGGTCCGGCCCTCCTGGCCCGGCGCTGCGGAGATGCTGGCAAGCAGTGAATCGTAAGTTTCCATTGGTGTTCCTCGTGGAGTGGCTGGCTGGGTGGCCGGTTAGTGCTTGTGGTTGTCCTGCGGGTATTCGGTGGTGTTCAGGATGCTGAGGCGGGAGTCGAAAGGCAGGATCACCGGTTCGGCCGCGGGCTCGTCCCAGCCGAACATCCGCCCGATGGAGCGTTGCTCGCGCAGGTCGATGAGCAAAACCGCCTCAACGGTCATGACTTTTTCGGCCCAGAAGAACAGGTAGAGGTCCTCGCCGACGTTGAAGGTCAGGCAGCGGTCGGTGTCGGCCAGTCCTGCCTCGCCGCCACGGAGGCAGTGCCACGTGAAGGTGCCGGCGTTGAGGTAGATGTGTTCGTAGGTTTCGACGTCGCTGTAGCGGTAGTAGATGCGCTTGCCGACCAGTCCGCCCGAGCGGGAATGCACGGCCGCGGCCCCGTCCACGTTTCCGTGGTTGAACGTGGTGGTGCTTCGGACCTTGCCTCCTTCGGCGATGAAGGAGCTGATGGCTGTTGTGACGGCGCCGGTGTTCCGGTCCAGGATGATGGTGACATTTTCAGCGTGGCGGCCTTCTCCCTTGACGAAGTCGATGATGAAAATGCCCGGGCGCGCTTCGATTGCCTTGTATCTGGCTGCACCCTGGTCCCCGTTGCCGTCGGTCAAAGTCCATGTGAGGGAATGCGCGTCGTGGAAGGTGTAGGCGGTTGTGCCGGCGCCGCCGTCCTGGGGGATGTGCAGTGCGGTGCCGGTCAGGGCCGTGGAGGCGGGCAGGGTCTGGTCGCCGAATCCGTCGAGCATGGTGGCCACGGAGGGCCATTCGTTCTCGGGAACGTAGTCCTGGATGTCAGTCGCGGTCATGGTTTTCCTTTGGTTGAGCTTGGTTCTTGAACGGTGCGGTTCGTTGAGCGGGTGGTTCGTTGAGCGGGTGATGGCCTCAGACGATTTCGGAGGCGTAGTCGATTGACGGTTTCTGGGCTCCCCGGACTATTCCTGCGACGAGGACGAAGGGGATGCCGAGGAGGAGCCAGCGTGCAACACCGCCGGCGCCGCCGAGCAGGGCATCGTAGTTGTCCAGGGTCAGGTAGCCGATGATGATGAACGAAATGAAGGACAGGACTGGCGCGATGACGGTCACCCAGGGGTTGCCGCGAATCTTCGCCCTGGCGAAGAAGACGATGATCGCCGCGGACGTCAGGAGGAGGATGCTGATGAAGCCGGCGGTTCCGAGGGCGACGAACCATGCGAACACAGTGGTGATGGGGTCAGCCCCGGAGACCAGGAAGGCGCTGATGATGGCGAGGACCACGAGGCCGTTGACCAGCCCGGCGAACCTCGGGGCGCCGCTCTTTGAGACTGATGCCAGTTTTGCGGGCAGCGTCCCGGCGCGTCCCAGGGCGAAGAGATACCGGGCGAACATGTTGGCCAGGCCCAGCATCATGGCAATGAAACTGGTCACGACGAGGATTTGCATGGAGACACTGAGCCAGGAGCCGGCGCTGTTCTGGGCGAGGTCGAAGATCATGCCGGCGGGGTTGCCGGCGGCTTCGGACTGGACCCGGTCGATGCCGATCGCTCCGCTGATTGCCCAGGTGGAGATCATGTAGAAGAAGCCGACGAAGGCGATGACGAGATAGGCGGCGCGCGGAATGGTCTTGCGCGGGTTCACGGCTTCCTCCGCAAAAACGACTGTCGCTTCAAAGCTGGTGAAGCAGGCAAAGGCGAACAGCAGCGAGATGCCGAGTCCGGGTCCCACAATGTTGGCGCCGGTGAACCCGTCGAAGGTGAAGATCCCGAACCCCTTTTGGGCGATCAGCGAAACGACAAGAGCGGCAACGACGAGGGTTTCGCCCAGGATCAGCACGCCCAAAACCTTCAGGCTTGCATCCACGCCCTTCATGGTCAGGGCGGTGGCCAGCGACAGCACGACGACGATCCAGAAGTATGGCGGTAGTCCAAGTCCTGTCAGGGCCACGGCGAGTTGCTGGGCGAAGACGCCGAACTGGGACCAGAGCCCCACTTGGAGGCTGACATAGGTCAGGATCGCGATTCCTGCCCCGCCCGTGGCCCACTTCGTTCCCAGTCCCTTGGCGATGTAGGCGACAAATCCACCCGCGTTGGTGATGCTGTGGCTCATCCGCAGATATCCCACGGAAAACAGGGCCACAAGAAGGGCTGCGATGACGTAAATAACAGGGGTTCCGGGTCCGCTGGCCGCGAACAGGACAGGGCTCGCGCCGACAACGGCCGCCATGGGCGCGGCGGCAGCGATCGCAAAGAAGGCAACTGCGACGACGCCAAGCTTATTCGGCCGCAGACGGGCAGGGCTGGTGACCGTGTCCTGGGCGGGCATCTGTCCGATTTGTTGATTCATGGTGTGGCTCTTTCGCCAGGGCAAGGACTCACGAGTCATGCCTATGAGTAAGTGTGTGGGTGCCGGTTGAAGGCGCACCCCCTCGTGCGCGTCTTCCGGTGAAAGCGAATGTGACGAGCGGAACGTGAGCCGCATCACGAGCAAAACTCTACAAGTGTTTAGTTCTGGAGTCAAGGGTCCCAGTCAGGCGTGCCGGCGGGGCTAAAATCGCCTTATGAGCCTGGATTCCCAACGTTTGCCCTACGGGGATGGCCGCGATGCACTGCTGGCAGCGGTCATTGATGTTGTTGCCGAGAAGGGCCTGCGGGGAGTCACTTACCGTTCTGTTGCCTCCCGGGCAGGTGTGAATCACACGCTCATAACGCATCACTTCGGTTCGATCGAAGGCTTGCTCGCGGCCACCCTTGAGTGGGCTGTGCAGCGGTCCATCGATGAAACCGGACTTGCCCGCGTGGCGGATTTCGACGAGCAGTTCGCAGATGCGCTGCTGGCCTCCGTGGCCTCTGAGCCGGAATTGCAACTGTTCCAGTTTGAAATGCTTCTGGAGGCGCGGCGAAAGCCCGAGCTTAAGGCCCTTCTGGACCGCCTTTACGACAACTACATCTCAACTGTCGAGACGGCTCTCCGCCAGCGTTCCCTCGATACGGACGACGAACTTTCCCGGGCGGTTTTCGCTGCACTCGACGGACTGATGCTCCAGTTCCTTACTTTTGGAAATCCGGGGAAGATCAGATCCGCCGTCGTCCAGGTCGGCAGACTGCTTGAGCGTTCGGGCGCTGCCGGCGACGCGAACGCCGCCGGCCTCTCGCCGGCTAAGAAGTAGCACGTGCCCGGAAAATCAGGCGGCGGCCCCGTTGAGGATGCTCCGGGCAGCTTCCAGCCCGCTTTCGATGGCCCCGTCGATGAAGCCGCCCCAGCCGTTGGCATAGTCCGACCCTGCGAACAGGAGGCTGCCGTGCGGCTGCTGGAAGCCGGGGAGGGACTCTGTCAGGAAGCCCGGCCGGTGCATGGGCCACGTTTCACCTGACAGCGGGTCGCTCGTCCAGTCGTGGCTGGCGACATCCATCACGTCAAGGTCCGGCGCGAGCAGGTCAAGGGCGGCCTGGACCTGCCGGGCATCGGCGGCATCAAGCCGGGCGGTGTCGGGTCCGAACGCGACGAGGATGGTGTTGCCGTCCTGGTCGTATTCCGTCTGGACGAAGTTCAGCGGCCATTCGGCGGATCCGAGGGCAACAAAGGGCTTCACCTCGCCCTTGACGGTGATCCAGACCTTGATGCCCTTGGAGACCTGGCCTTCAGAGATGCTCTTCCGGCTTGCCGCGGGAAGCGGGGGGTCGAACGCGACCGCGCCCATGGCTCCGAGCGGAAGCGTGCTGACCACGTGTGCTGCGTGGAATTCCTTTCCGTCGGTGGTCTTGACGGTGGCGTGGCCAGCCGCGTAGGTGACGGCCGAAACGGTCGTTCCGAGGCGGACGTCTGTTCCGGCGGCGATGCCGCTGATCAGCTTGCCGGTCCCACCCTCGATCTTGAAGGTGGCGCAGGCTTCGAAGTTGACCATCCAGTCTCCGTTGGTGAGCGCCACCCACCGCAGGGCCTGGGTGAACGCAGCATCGTCGATCGGCCCGTTGAAGTTCAGCGCCCAGAATGATTCCAGGATGTCGCGGGAGTAATCAGTGATTCCCAGTTCCGCAATTTTTCGCGGCAGGGAAGCATGATCAATGCCCTTGACATCAGGGTTGGTGAACGGGGCGAAGGGCTGCGGAAAGTACTCGCGCGATTGTTCCACCAGCTTCCGGTTGGACGCATCGATTTCACTCAGCAGCTGATCCGGACTGCCCTCGTGCCGTGTACCGCCGGCCCACCAGTAGGCACGTTCCGGAACAGGGCTCTGAACGGCGCCGATGCCGTAGCGCTTCATCTCCGCCCATACATAGGGCTGCGTCCAGTGTACCCACGTGCCGCCTATTTCCAGGGGGCGGCCGAGGCGGTCATCCAGCCAGGTGCGGCCGCCGATGCGCTCCCTTGCTTCGAGAACGATAACGGACAAACCCGCCTGGCGCAGTTCACGGGCAGCAGTAAGGCCGGCGAAGCCTGCGCCGATGATGACGACGTCGGCCTGCCGGGTGTTGTTGATGGTGTCAGTCATGGTGAGCCTTCTGTTTCAGATCCGCTTGCTGTCGGTCAGGAGTAGACGAAGAACTCGGTGGTGTCCTCGACCACAGTCCACCGGGTTTGGGCTCCCTTGTTGAATGAAGCCGCTGAACCTGCCTTCAGGTCGAAGCTCTCGCCGCCCTGCACCTCGATGCGCAGGTGGCCTTCGATGATGTGGATGGTTTCGTCCGCCTCGATCAGCAGGTCGAAGGGTTCGGGGGCCTCCTCGGTAGTGACGTGCCAGAAACCTGCGGACAGTGCTGGACGGTCGCCGTCTCCGGGGCGTCGAACCCACTGGACCTGGCCCAGAATGAAGGGCTCGTACTTCTGCGGATCAAAGGCACCGTGGACGGTGAACTCGATGGCGTTCGTGGATGTGGACATTCGATCCTCCTGGGATAAACAACTCTGCAATTGCTTAGTTGTGCGGTGCATCACAGCTAAGCATCTGCTGAGGTTTGAAGTCAATACGCTGCGCCCAGCGGCTAGAATCGGTCACATGAGCGGGCAGAAACAGAACAGCTACGGCACAGGCCGCGAAGCTTTGCTCGCGGCAACCGTGCATGTGGTGGCGCGAAAGGGCCTGCGGGGCCTGACCTTCCGTGCTGTTGCCGAGCACGCCGGCGTCAACAACACTTTGGTGGTCCATCACTTCGGCAAGCGGGACGCCCTCATCGAAGCCGCACTGGAATGGTCCGTGCAGCAGTCGATCGGGCTGTCACAGCTGGAGGCACTGCCCGCGACCGAGGAGGAGTTCTGCCAGAGCATCCTGTCGCTGATTGAGAACAACCCCGATATCCAGATTTTCCAGTACGAAATGATCCTGGAATCGCGGCGGCGCCCCGAACTGGCGGGACCGGTGCAGCATCTCTACGAAAGCTACATTGCAGCGCTCTCCGACGGCTTGGAGCGGATTGGCTTCGGCGGGCAGGAGGGTGCTGCCCAGGCGGCGTTCGCAGCGCTGGACGGCCTGGTCCTGCAGCTTCTGGCCGGAGTGAATTCCAAAGGCGTCGAGGCGGCCATCCGCTACCTCTGGGCTGCTCTGGGCGGACGGGTAGACACCCCGGCGGTCAACGCCAGCTGACATTGGAGGCAGTCCATGACTGACACCAGCACGCGCGGAATCGACCTGCCCCTGATCGATCACCACAGCCATGGCGTCGTCGACACCCAACTGAGCGACGACGGGTTCAGGAGCCTGGCCACCGAGTCCGACTGGCCGGGACCGGCAGGAACGGACAGCCTTGATTCGCCCTTCGGGCTGGCGGTGCGGCGTTTCTGCGCCCCGATCCTCGGGCTCGAACCCCTTGCGTCCTTGGATGAATACCTTGCACGGCGCAGGAGCGTCGGCGCCGCGGAAGCCAGCCGACTGCTGCTTCGCAGCACAGGGACGTCCGACTACCTTCTCGACACCGGCATCCGGGACGCACGGCTTCTTGGCCCCGGTGAGATGGCGGCGCGTGCTGGAGCCCGTACCGCCGAGATCGTCCGCATCGAGAGGGTCGCGGAGGACCTCGCGGCGGAGTCCACGGCAGCCGACTTCGTTGCGAAACTCCCGGCGACCCTGGCCGCCAGAAGCCGCGAGGCGGTGGGACTGAAATCCATCATCGCCTACCGTCATGGTTTCGACATTCCCGCCGAACGGCCGTCCGGGCCCGAAGTGCTCAAAGCCGCTGACGAATGGTTCCGCACCGCGGAGAGAACCGGCACCTTCCGAGTCACGGACCCGGTCCTGCTGAGGTTCGGGCTCTGGTCCGGAATCGATGCAGGCCTTCCCCTTCAGCTCCACACCGGATACGGCGACGGCGACATTGAGCTGTTCCGGGCTGATCCATCCCGGCTCACCCCGCTCTTCCGCGCCACCAGAACACTGGGCGTCGATTTCATGCTGCTGCATTGCTACCCCTTTATCAGGGAAGCCGGGATCCTGGCCCAGGTCTTCCCGCACGTCTACCTGGACACGGGTCTGGTATCCCACTACCTGGGCCCGAGCGCCTGCACAGCGATCCGCCAGGCGATGGAGATCGCACCGTTCAGCAAGGTTCTGTACTCATCGGACTCGTATGGCCTTGCCGAGCACTACGCTGTCAGTGCGGCCAGCTGGAGAACGGAGTTCGCGGCCCTCATGGACGAATGGATTGCCTCGGGCTGGGCAACAGCTAAGGACACCGAGAGAATTGCCACGATGGTGGCCTCGAAAAACGCGGAGCGTGTCTATAACCTGCGCGCCTAAGCCAACCTGAGCGCCTAAGGCCAGCGCCGGTTGCCCGGACGACGGAAGGAAAGCTGTGACTTCAAATCCCAAGGCAGACTTGGATCTCCAGCAAGTCAGGGCTCTTGTCATTTCCCACCTGGACAACGCGGGTGTGTCACGGGTCAAGGTTTTGCCGGGACCCAGGGTCGAGGGCGCCTTCCACCACGGCTGCGGCGTCTCAGTCAGCGTCGGTGTCCTGCTGGCCGCTGACGATCACGTCACCCGATCATCCGGGATCGATCCCATAGTCGGTGACCTGCGCGGAATGCCGGACCGCTCGGCAGTTGCCGTCATCGACAAGGCAAGCGGCCTCGCCTGGGCGCCGGCCGACCTGGTGGACATGCAGGGTGTTCCGTTTCCTACCTGCCAGCGCACTGCCCTCAAACGAGTGGCAGCCGAATGGTCAACGGCCGGGCTGGAGATGTCGGTAGGCTTCGAGCTGGAGTTCACAGTGTTCAGCGGTACTCAGGATGCGCCTGTTCTGGCGCACGGTGGTCCGGGCTACAGTGCGGCCGCATTCCTGCAGCTGGAAGCGTGGCATCTGGACGTGCTTGCAGCGCTGGTGGAGGCCGGCGTTCCGGTGGAGCAGATCCACCCCGAGTATGGCCAGGGCCAGGTGGAAATCGCCCTGGCTCCGAGAAGCCCGGTCCGGGCCGTGGACGATTACCTTCTCGCCCGGTTCATCGTCGCCCGGGTTTCCCACCGGCATGGATTGCGCGTTTCCTACTCGCCAATGGCGGATTCCAAAACAGCGACCAACGGCTGCCACATCCATTTCTCCGCGAGAACCAGGGCCGGCAACGTCTTTTACGACGCTGCAGCCGCGACGCAGATGAGCCCGGAAGGCGAGAGCATGATCGCGGGCGTGCTCGGCAGGCTGGCGGAAAGCACGGCATTGCTGGGCGGAAGCGCCTTGAGCCTGGCCCGGCTACAACCAGAACAATGGGCGGGCAGTTTTGTTTGCTGGGGCACGGGCAACCGCGAGGCCGCCGTCCGCTTCGTACCAGGCCTGAGGGGCGACGGGGACGGGCAATCGAACGCCGAAGTGAAATGCTGCGACGGATCCGCCAACCAGTACCTTGCCGTAGCGGCCATTCTCGCCGCCGCGATGGAGGGCTACAGGAATCGGCTGAAACTGCCTGCGGAGGTCACCGTCGATCCCGGGACATTGAGCGAGGCGGAGAGGGAGCGACTGGATATCCGGGCGTTTGCACCTGACCTGTTCACGGCCCTGAACGATCTTGAGAGCAGCAGTTTCCTCCGCTCCGCTTTGGGCCATGAACTGCTGGACGCCTACGTTGCGGTGCGGCGCGGCGAAGCAGAGCGGTTTGCCAAGCTTGACCGCGAGGCTGTCATCGCTGCCCTCCGCTGGCGCTACTGACTCCCGCGCTGCTGACTCAAGCTACTGAATCCAATCGATCAGGAATCGAGAAGCCGGGCTGCAGCGCCGGACATTAGGGTGAGGAGTGCGATGAATCATGATCAGGAGGGCGCATGCCATACACCGTAGACTTCCAGAACGTATCCACCATCGGCGTGGAATCGTCGCCAGTGGCGGAGCCGCTGGCAGGCCTGCGTGCCAACGAGGCCCGTTATTACAAGAACAAGTACGGCCACGCGTTTACCGTCAGGCCCGCCAGTGAGGCGCCGGAAACGCTCGACTGGGTCAACCGCATCCTCTCGGAAGAGCGCAACATCGTCATCTCGTCCCGTCCGCTCGAGGTTACTTCCTTCGAGGTGGACGGTTTCCGGATGGCCTATGTGTTCTACGAATCCGGCCTGTCAATCAACGTGATGTACGGGATCGAGGACGGGGCGAAGCGGGCAGTGGGCTTCAAGCTGTCGCAAGGCATGGAAGTTCCCGAGGAACTCGCCTCAAACTTCAAGTTCGCGCGGCAAAAGTCGAAGCTGGCCGGCGAGATCCGCGGCTCCTACTTCGTGATCAAGGGCGAGTACTGAGCCTGTAACGCCAAGGCGACCGGCCGCCGTCGTACTTAACCCCTGTTCGGACTTAGCCCCTGTTCGGTAGACGGCTATTGGGCGGCCGGCGCCTTCGCTGCCTTGGCAGCGGCCTTGGCTGCCTGCTTGCTGGCGCGCACCTTCGTCAGCGACTCGGGGTCCACGATGTCCGCGACCGAGAGGTACGAACCCTCCTCGCCATAGTGGCCGGCGGCCTCGCGCCAGCCCGGCGCCTCGAGTCCGCGCTGCTTGCCGAGCAGCGCCAGGAAGATCTTGGCCTTCTGCTCGCCGAATCCGGGCAGGGCCTTCAACCTGCGCAGAACTTCTTTGCGGTCGGGTTCGTCCCGGGTCCAGATGGCGGTTGCGTCGCCGTTCCACTCGCTCTGCACGGCCTCGGCGAGCGCCTGGACGCGCCCGGCCATGGAGCCGGGGAAGCGGTGGACGGCCGGGCGCTCCTTGAACACCTCAACGAAGCCCGCCGGGTCATGTTCCGCTACGGCGGCAGGACTGATGGAGCCGATGCGCGTGCGGATCTTTTCGGGTCCGGCGAACGCCGACTCCATGGTCACCTGCTGGTCAAGCAGCATGCCGGTGAGCAGCGCGAAAGCGTCATCGCTGAGCAGTTTGTCGGCGGCCGGGTCGCCGGTGATGTGCAGTTCCATGCGCCCATCCTCCCACTTCCGGCCCGTGTCACAGGCACCGGGCGGTGATTCCGTGTCAGGATCAGTCATGGTCAACCGCCTGATGCTGCTGGATACCGCCTCCCTGTACTTCCGCGCCTTTTATGGCCTGCCTGACACCATCCGCCGGGCCGACGGAACGCCGGTGAACGCCGTCCGCGGCCTGCTGGACATGATTGCGCGGCTCACCACGGACTACGGCGCCACACATCTGGTGGCCTGCTGGGATGACGACTGGCGTCCGCAGTGGCGGGTTGACCTTATCCCGACCTACAAGTCCCACCGGGTCGCCGAGGTGAGGCAGGCTGTCCCGGACGTGGAAGTGGTGCCGGACGCGCTGGAGGCGCAGATCCCACTGATCCGCCACGTGCTGGGCCTCGCCGGCATCGCCGTCGTGGGCGCTCCGGAGCATGAGGCCGACGACGTCGTGGGCACCTATGCCAGCCACGCCAGCCTTCCGGTGGACGTGGTGACAGGGGACCGGGACCTCTTCCAGCTGGTCGACGATACCAGGCAGGTGCGGGTGATCTACACCGCCCGGGGCATGAAAAACCTCGAAACGCTCACCGAGGCCGTGGTGGTCGGGAAGTACCGCGTGCTTCCCGAGCAGTACGCCGACTATGCCACCCTTCGCGGCGATGCCTCCGACGGGCTGCCGGGCGTGGCGGGCATCGGCGAGAAGACCGCCGCGGCGCTCCTCCTGGAACACGGCACGCTCGACGGGCTGCTCGCGGCGGCGGCGGATCCCGGAGGCAAGGTGTCCGCCTCGGTGCGGTCCAAGCTCGCCGCGGCCGCGGACTATCTCAAGGTGGCCCCCGCCGTCGTCAACGTGGTGCGCAACCTGGAGCTGCCCTCCCTTGAGGAAGCCGGCGCGGAACTGCATGCCGTCCGGGGCGGGGCGCGGGAAGAGCTCGAGCGCCTCGCCACCGAGTGGAACCTCGGCGGCTCCGTTCACCGGCTGCTGCAGGCGCTGGACCGCCGGGCCTAGCCCTACTTGCCTAGACCGGCTCCTACTTACCCAACGCGGCACCTACTTACCCAGCCCGCCTCCTACTTTCCCAGCCCGGCTTCAGCCAGCAGCTCCGTCAGCCACGGCCGGTGTTCGCGGTGGAAGGTCAGTCCTTCCGGCAGCCCCTGCACGGAGGGCTCGGAACCCGTGATGTTGATGGTGATCCGGCCGCCGCCCATGGGAGCGTTGGTGATGTGCAGGTCGCCGTAGGATTCGGGCAGCACGGGATCCAGCCACATGCCGCCCCGGGACACGTGCGCGTCGTACCGCATGAGGCTGGTCACCAGCATGATCGGCGTGGTGGCCGCCCATGCCTGCGGGGAGCACGCCGTCGGATACGGCACCGGTTCGGTGACCTGGTCCCGGCTGAAGCCGCAGAACAGTTCCGGCAGGCGCCCGTCGGTGTATTCGGCGGCCTCCAGCAGGGCCGTGGCGATCCGCTGTGCCTCCGCCACGAAGCCGTAGCGCAACAGGCCAACCGCGATGATGGCATTGTCGTGGGGCCAGACCGACCCATTGTGGTAACTGGCCGGGTTGTAGGCGCCCATGTCCGTGGCCAGCGTCCGGACACCCCAGCCGCTGAACATTTCGGGGGTCATCAGCCGCTCGGCTACCAGCGGCAGCTTGTCCTCATCCACGATGCCGTGCCAAAGGCACTGCCCCATGTTCGAAGTGCACGCATCCACCGGCCGCTTGTTGCGGTCCAGCGCGACGGCGTAATAGCCGCGGTCCGGCAGCCAGAACTGTTCGTTGAACTTCTTCTTCAGCTGCGCCGCCTCTTCGGTGAGCCGCGCCGCCAACGGTGCGTCGCCGGCGTCGTACGCCATCCATGCCCTGGACAGAAACGCGCTGTAGACCAGGGCCTGGACTTCGCAGAGCGCGATGGGCGGCTCGGCCAGCGTCCCGTCCGCGAAGTTGATGCCGTCCCACGAGTCCTTCCAGCCCTGGTTGATGAGGCCCTGGTCGTTGAGGCGCTCGTACTCGACGAAACCGTCGCCGTCCTTGTCGCCGTAATTCCGCACCCAGTCCAGGGCGCGGTCGGCATGGGGCAGCAGCGCTGCAATCGTGTCCTTGGCGAAGCCCCAGCGGCTCACCGAACCGAGCGCCATCACGAACTGCGGCGTGGCATCGACGCTGCCGTAGTAGGCGGATTTGCCGCCCAGCGCCAGCCCGCTGGAGATGCCGAGCCTGACCTCGTGCAGGATCTTCCCGGGCTCCTCCTCGCTCATCACGTCCACCACCTTGCCCTGGCGGTCGGCCAGCGTCTGCAGGGTGCCCAGCGCCAGGGACGGATCCACCGGCAGCGCCATTTCCGAGGCCCACAACGAGTCCCGGCCGAACAGCGTCATGAACCACGGGGCACCGGCGGCCACCACGATGCGCTCCGGATGTGCGGGATCCTCGATGCGGAGCGCGCCCAGATCGTCATAGCTGCGCCGCAGGGTCCGCTCGATGGAACGGTTTCCCATGTGCAGCTTGGGAATCTTGGCCACCCATTCCTGCCGGCGGCGGTCGCTCGGTGATACGTCACCGGGCGCGGGACGGATTAACGACGACGGCGGGACCCCGCCGCCGCCGCCGTTGGCGGCCGGCGCGACGCTCACCCGAGAGCTCCAGGCACCGCGCGCCGGGACTAACGTCCGGAAGGTCAGGGAATCGGCGGTGACCTCGGCGCCATGTGCGTTGACGACGACGCTCTTAACGAGGTCCTGCCAGCCCGCCTTGATCACCAGGGAGTCGCCCTCAGGCTGGCGGGATTCTTCCCAGCGCCGCTGGACACGTGCTTCCTTCACTTCGAAGAGATCGGCAAAATCCGACTCAACGCTGAGGGACACTACGCACTCGGTTTCCTTCGAGGAGTAGTTCCGGATGGTGATCTCCTCGCGGATGCCGGCACCGACCTCCCGCAGGCGCTCCACGATCAGGGGACTGTCCGCATACCCGTCCGAGCGGGGAACGCGGCCAATAAACAGCGCCCGGTAAGGCTCCTTGGTTTCCGCCGTCAGCGCCTCCAGGGGCAGGCCGTTCACTGACAGGTTCCAGCGGGACAGGATGCGGGTGTCCTCATGGAAGACCCCGTGCGGATGCTCCGGGTGAATATCCCCGTTCGCCGAGGAGATACAGAAGGACGACCCCTCCACCAGGGTGACCGTGCCCGACCCCACCGGACCGGCAGCCGTATCAGCGTTCCAGCCAGCAGCCATTCCCGCCTCC
The DNA here is from genome assembly GCF_051965295.1 of Arthrobacter sp. SAFR-023. Taxonomy (NCBI): domain Bacteria; kingdom Bacillati; phylum Actinomycetota; class Actinomycetes; order Micrococcales; family Micrococcaceae; genus Arthrobacter; species Arthrobacter sp. SAFR-023. The sequence continues at coordinate 154,458 of NZ_JBQCMF010000004.1, forward strand.
TTCGACGGCTCAGGAGGGAGGCGGCGCTGTGCGGACCGGAGCCGCACCGCCTTTCGCCGCCCACTCCGTTGGGCACGACGCTACGCTCGAACGCCGCCTGATAAAAGGGTCTCTGGCGGCCCCCGGCGAAGACGACGAGAATGGGTTCCGTGCCCCAACTCCGCGCCGGGACGGACAGCGAGGCGATGAACCCGGCGGCCCGCAAGGTGCAGCGCATCTACCTGACGCTGACACTGGGCAATACCCTTGCGGCGTCGTTCATCTGGGGCATCAACACGCTGTTTCTGCTCGACGCGGGGCTCAGCAACCTTGAGACTTTTGCCGCGAATGCCTTCTTCACCGCCGGTATGGTGCTGTTCGAGGTGCCCACGGGCGTGGTGGCCGACGGCTGGGGGCGCCGCGTTTCCTTCCTGCTCGGCACCGCGACCCTGTCCGTTTCGACGCTCCTCTACTACCTGCTGTGGCAGCTTTCCGCCCCGTTCTGGTCGTGGGCTGTGGTGTCCGTGCTGCTTGGTTTGGGTTTCACCTTCTTCTCCGGCGCCGTGGAGGCGTGGCTCGTGGACGCGCTGCACTTCTCCGGCTACGACGGTGCGCTGGAGACGGTATTCGGGCGCGGCCAGGTGGTGTCCGGCACCGCCATGCTCATCGGGTCAGTGGCAGGCGGCGTCATTGCCCAGGCCACCGACCTCGGCGTGCCGTTCCTGCTGCGGGTGGGCGTGCTGCTGGCCATGTTCGTGGTGGCCCTCTGGCTCATGCACGACGTCGGCTTCACGCCTGAACGCTCCGCGCGTCCCCTTCAGGCGACGCGCGCCGTCCTTTCAGCGTCCATCGAGAACGGCCTGAAAAATCCGCCCGTGCGTTACGTGATGCTGTCCGCGCCGTTCACGGCCGGCGTCGGGATCTATGTCTTCTACGCCCTGCAGCCGTACCTGCTTGAGCTGTTCGGCGACCGCAGCGCGTACGCCATCGCAGGTTTGGCCGCAGCCATCGTGGCAGGGGCAGAGGTCCTCGGCGGCTGGCTGGCGCCGCACTTCCGGCGCCTGGTCCGCAAACGCACCACGGTGCTGATCCTCAGCGGATCCGGGAGCGCGCTGATCCTGGTGGCGCTCGGCTTCACGCGTGAATTCTGGGTGGCCCTGATGCTGCTGGCCGTCTGGGCGCTGGTGGCAGAGGTCGGGACTCCGGTGGGGCAGGCCTACCTCAACGACATGATCGACTCCGGGCAGCGGGCGACAGTACTCAGCTTTGCCTCCCTCATGGGCTCAAGCGGCGGCGTGGTGGTGCAGCCGGTGCTCGGCCGGACCGCCGATGTGTACGGCTATCCGGCATCGGTAGCGTTCAGCGGCGTCATCCAATTGCTCGCCGTGCCGTTCCTGTATGCCAGCCGCCGGCAGCGCGCCGCGGCTGATGAAGCACACGGCCGGTGAAAGTTTAGGCCGTTGAGTGTCCTTCCTCTGCGGAGTAGCGTGACAGTACCGTCACCCGCACTACCCTGACCCGGGAGCGACCATGCCACACCTGAAAAGCCAAGTAGCAGCCGTGACCACGGCCCTGGCCATGAGCGTGACGGCGGGCGCCGTCGCCCCTCCCGCGTTTGCTGATGAGCGGGTGACCGAAAAGACCGCGACGGCCACCGGATATGGCGGCGCGGTGAGCACCGTGGACCCGGAGGCTTCCGCCGCGGCCATCGACATCCTCCGCCGGGGAGGCAACGCTGCGGACGCCGCGGTGGCCGCTGCGGCCACGCTCGGCGTAACCGAGCCGTACAGTGCCGGGGTCGGCGGCGGCGGGTACTTCCTCTTCTACAGCGCCCACACCGGGCGTGTCAGCACCATCGACGGCCGCGAGACGGCACCCGCGGCCATGCCGCACGACGCCTTCATCGACCCGAAGACGCAGAAACCTTACAACTTCACTCCGGAGCTCGTCACCAGCGGCGTGTCGGTGGGCGTTCCCGGCACGCCGGCCACGTGGGAGCGGGCGCTGGACCGGTGGGGAACCAAGGACCTCGACGACGTCCTCGAGCCGGCCATCGAAGTTGCGGACCGCGGGTTTGTGGTGGACGATACCTTCCGCCAGCAGACCCTCGACAACAAGCTCCGCTTCAAGGCGTTTACCTCAACCAGCAAGCTCTTCCTTCCCGGCGGTGACGCACCCGCCGTCGGCAGTATTTTCAAGAACCCGGACCTTGCGGCAACCTACCGGCTGCTCGCGGACAAGGGAACACGCGGCTTCTACCACGGGGCGCTCGCGAAGGAGATAGCTGCAACGGTCCAGGCTCCGCCCAAGACCAAGACCACCAAGCTGCCTGTCCCCGTTGGCCACCTGACGACGGCGGACCTCGCCAAGTACCGCGCGCTGAACCAGTCACCCACCCACGTGGAGTACCGCGGCCTCGACGTCTACGGCATGGCCCCCTCAAGCAGCGGCGGCACCACCGTGGGCGAGGCGCTGAACATCCTTGAGCCGTTCAACCTCTCCGGCATGTCCAGGCCCAGCGCGCTGCACCACTACCTCGAGGCCAGCGCGCTCGCCTTCGCTGACCGCGGCAAGTACGTGGGCGACCCCGCGTTCGTCGATGTTCCCACGCGTCGCCTGACGGACCCGCTGTTCGGCAAGGAACGCTCCTGCGAGATAGATCCGAAGAAGGCGGCATCGAAGCCGGTGGCCCCTGGTGACGTGGCAAATTACGACGGCGCGTGCCCGGCCGCCGCGGCGGCACCCGCTAGCGAGAAGGACACCGAGAACATCTCCACCACCAACATGACCGTCGCGGACAAGTGGGGCAACGTCGTCGAGTACACCCTCACCATCGAGCAGACCGGCGGGTCGGGCATCGTGGTGCCCGGCCGCGGGTTCCTGCTGAACAACGAGCTGACCGACTTCTCCACCGTGTACGACCCGAAGGACCCGAACCGGATTGAGCCCGGCAAACGGCCCCGGTCCTCGATGTCGCCGACCATCATCCTGGAGGACGGCGAGCCGTTCCTGGCCCTCGGCTCGCCCGGCGGCTCGACGATCATCACCACCGTCCTGCAGACCATCCTGAACAGGGTGGACCTTGGGATGAACATCTCCGCTGCCATCGCGGCTCCGCGGGCGGCGCAGCGGAACGCGGCCAAGGTAACGGCCGAGCCGGCGTTCATCAAGACGTATGAAAGCCAGCTGAAGCCGTTCGGCCACGAGTTCACCCCTTCCGGTGACGCGTTCACTTCGGCAGCGGAGATCGGCGCGGCTACGGCCATCGAGTTCGAGTCCGGCGGGCGCATGGTCGCCGCGGCTGAGCCGGTCAGGCGCGGGGGAGGCTCCGCCATGGTGGTCAGGCCCTCGCGGTGAGTGCGGGGCGCTCCTGGCCTCAGGGCAGGTGGAAGCAGTTGGAACTAGTCAGGACTGCTGGTTCCGGCTAGGGCGAGGCCACACGCACACTAACCGTGCTCTCGCCCTGCAGGAACTTGATACGCAATGCGGCTTCACGCGTCTCCGCCGGGACGGTGAAGCTGACATCGCCGGACTTGCTCGAGTCACCTGAGACCAGTTCGTTCAAACCCGAGTCGGGGGCGACGCTGACGCCGGCGACATTGAGCCGGAAGGTGGAATCCCAGAAGTTGAGGTCATACCTGCCGTGGTTGGTGGCGCGCACCGAGAACGTCAGGGTGATCTTCCCATCCACGTCGGGCCGGGCCTCCGCGCTGAGGACCTCGTATTCCACCTCCGACGAGCGGTATTTGCGCTGCTCCGGCAGTGTGACAGTCCATCCCGGGCCTTCACCCGGTGCGGTGTTGCCGGGACTGGATGCCGTTTCCCCGGGCCGGTCTGAGGCCCCGGAATGGGTGGACGTTCCTGTTCGCGGGGACGCCGCGCCGGTTGCCTGGCCGGACACAATTGGCGCTTTGGCGGCGTTGAACACCCCGAGCTGACCCAGGCCAAGGAGGAGCCCGGTCACCGCGGTGAGCAACGCGGCGGCCGCCGTGACCATGCCCGGCAAAGTTACCCACCAGCTGGGGGGTTTTTCTTCGGTCATTTTCGGTCCCCCTCGGGTCCCCTGCCACCTCACGATGGTGGCATTCCAATAATCCAGCCAACGGGCTTTCTGCGCCAGATGGCTGACGTTTTCCGGCTGGCTGCAAATGGCTCCGCCGCTGGACGCCGGCACGGGGGAAGGCTGTAACGCTGCAGTAACGGTTGGCGGCATACGTTACTGTCCTGCTCCTACGCGGGCTTTTTGCGTTTTCGGAGCGGCTGGAAGCAACGTAGGAGGGTCTGCAGTGAAACTGGAATCACTTCCGGACGAGGTAGTTGCCTCACTCGAGGTCCGGAATGCGTGGCGGAACCAGGTGGCCGGCAGCGGCGCCGCCCTGGAATTCCTCGTCTCGGATCTGGCGCGCTGGATGCCCGGCTCCGCGGTTCGGGTGGCTTTCCTCGATGGGGATACTGCCCTCCACGCCGACATAGCCGGCGCTACGAAGCAGATTACCGATGCCTGCAACCTTGAACTGGACTTCGGGTTGGATGCCACCGGGGAGTACCGGCGGTGGCATGAGGACGATACCGCCTATGCGGCGGAAATCCGGGTCGCGTTCAACATGGGGGGCTACTTTTCGCTGGTGGGCACCGACAGCAGCGACGCCACGATTGGCTCCCCGGGCGGTTCCGTAGGCGGCCGGCCAAACCAGCGAAGCCTGAATCTGGGCGGGTACATCACCGACCGGCCCGAAAAATGGGAAGGCACGGTGCGGCACGAATTCCTGCACGCCCTGGCCTTCCACCATTCCCACCAGAACATGCGCGGCACCTGCGAGCAGGAGTTCAGGTGGGACGATGACCCGGACTACGTGCCCACCAGGAATACAAAGGGGGTCTTCGTGCCCGATCCCGCCGGGCGCCGCCCGGGCATCTATACCTTCCTTGCGGGTCCGCCGAACAACTGGCCCCGCGCCAAGGTGGACCACAACCTGCGCACTGAAGACGATCCTGCCGCCGTCGCCGGCCCCTTTGATACCCAATCGGTCATGTTGTACAGCTTTCCCGCCTTTTTCTACAAGTCCAACCCGAGCAGCTGTGCTCCGTCCGGCAACGGACAGGACCTCTCCGCCGGGGACCGGCGCGGCCTTCAGCTGCTCTACCCGCATACGGCGGAGGAGGTGGCAGACCTCCAGGAGCGGGCCGGTGCCGCCCTCGCGGCCCTGGATGGCGCCGGAAGCGCGCCGGAATCCTTTGAGATCGCCGGCGGGGACTACCGGGACCGGACGCTCGAACTGCTCCACACCCTCTCGGGAGGCGGTTCCTGACGGCCGCGGTCGTTCCGCCAGTTGGGGGCCAGCGGGACCGGTGCGTGCAGCTGCGCTGACGTGAAAGTACCTCTCACTTGAAAGGACAGGGCAATGACCACCAGCAAGGCGTCCTCGGGAAAGAAGAGCCCGGCTGAGGAGAAGATCGCTAAGGCACTGCGGCAGTTCATTCGGACGCGGGGAGCCGAGTACTTGAAGGACCCCAACATCACCTCCATTGGGGTGGGCTACAAAGTCAGCGAGGGTACAGCAACCGGGGAACTGGCCCTGCAGTTCACCGTCGACCAGAAGGCTGCTCCGGAAGACCTGGGAGCGCTGGACACCGCGCCCATTCCCGAAAGCATTATGGTCGACGGCGTCGCCGTTCCGACTGACGTGATCCAGCGGAGCTACCGGCCCGGGTTCCGCGTCGTGGCCGAAGCTGAGCCGCCCGCAGCAAAGGTGCGTGCTGACCCGGTGCTCCCGGGAATCAGTGTCGCCCACACCCGGGGCACTGCCGGGACCATTGGCTGCATCGTCTATGACAAGACAGACGGAGCACCACTGGTGTTGAGTAACTGGCATGTGCTGAACGGTCCGGGCGGCGCGCTGGGGGACACCGTGGTCCAGCCGGGACCCCACGACGACAACCGGGTCGACCGGAACCGCCTCGGAGTTCTCAAGCGCTCCCACCTTGGCGTCGCCGGTGACTGTGCGGTGGCGACCATTGAGGGCCGCGGCATCGAGCCCGAAATCCTCGGCATCGGCACGGCGCCGCAGGAACTGGGCGAGCCGGAAATTGGCGACAAGGTCATGAAGAGTGGACGAACCACGGGCGTCACCCATGGCGTGGTCCGCCGGGTGGACGTGATCGCCAAGCTGACCTACGGCACGGAAGGCGAACATGCCATCGGAGGCTTCGAGATAGGCCTGGATCAGCAAAACCTACCAGACGACGGCGAGATCAGCCGGGGCGGGGACTCCGGTTCAGCCTGGATCTTCAAGAACGCCAATGGATCGCCCGGGACCGTTCTGGCTGGACTGCACTTTGCCGGCGAGACCGGTGCTACCACGGACGAGTATGCCTTGGCCTGCCTGCCCCAATCCGTATTCGAGAAGCTGGAGATCACTCTGGTGCCGCCCGCGCCCGAAGCTTTTCCGGGTGAAGCAGTTCCCGGTGAAGCAGGGGGCGGCTATGACGCCGCTTTCCTTGGCGTGCGGGTGGGTCTGCCTGCCCTGGCCGCCTCGCTTGCGGACGACGCGGTTCTGCTGGACGGCCATGAAGTTATTCCGTACACCCACTTCTCGCTGGCAATGAGCGCGTCCCGCCGGTTTGCCCGGTGGGTCGCTTGGAACATAGATGGCACCGCGCTGAAAAAGATCCCCCGGAAGGCTCTCAACTTCACCAAGGATCCCCGAATCCCCGCCAGGTTCCAATGCGGAAACGAACTCTACAGCGACAACCGCCTGGACCGCGGTCATCTGGCCCGGCGCGCAGATCTGCTGTGGGGCGACCTTGCCGAGGCGGGCCGGGCCAACCGGGACTCCTTCTTCTACACCAACATCACGCCGCAGATGGATGATTTCAACCAAAGCAGCCGAAGCGGGATCTGGGGTCGCATAGAGGACGCGGTGTTCGCCGACGTTGAAGTTGAGGACCTGAGGGTCAGCGTCTTTGGCGGTCCGGTCTTCCAGGACGATGACCGGGTCTATCGGACCGTCCCCTTGCCAAGGGAGTACTGGAAAATCGTCGCCTTCGTCGAGGACGGGCAGCTGAAGGGGCGGGGGTTCCTGCTGACCCAGAACCTCAATCAGCTCGAAGCGCTTGAACTCGACGAATTCCGCGTCTTCCAGGTGGGCGTCAGCGAAGTCGAAGAACGCACGGGCCTGCGGTTCCCTGAGGGGCTCCGTAACGCGGATACGTTCCCGGTGCCGGAATCCCTCTTGGCCCGGGAACCGCTGGACAGCCCTGCCGGCATCCAGTGGTGACAGCGGCTATTGACGGTTCACAGGACGCGGTACGGTAACCACAGCGTCGGAGCAGTGCCGGACCATCCGCGTGATCTCCGGCAGCCACCAGACCACCAGTCCCCACACCACCACGGCGGCGTAGAGGCACAGGAGGGTGCGCTCCGACTGGCGCAGGGTTCCTAGAACTCCCCAGGCCGCCCAGGCAGCGAGGGGTCCCGCCGTTGCGGCCAGAACACCGGTCAGCAGGGCACCGGGCAGCGTCAGCCAGTCACACGTGAGAGCCAGCGCCACGACCAGCAGGGCACCGGCCAGAATCACCAGGCTCTGCCAGTCGCGTGCGGCCGACCAGTGCATGAGCTCGGTGACGAGGGGCACGAAGACGGCCAGCAGCAGACCTGTCGTAGCCAGGGCCTGATCCAGCCGCGGATGCTTGCCGTGGATGAGCGCAGGCACGGACATGGCCCACTGCCGCGTGGCGATTACCAGCCCCGCCATGAACGCCAAGCAGCTGATCACCATCAGTTGCCGTGCCTGGCTTGCTGCCAGCGCCAGCGGTACCAGCAGCAGCGTCACGGCCAGAGGACCCGCAAATGCTCTTCTCGCAGCAGCCGCTTGCCAGTCCCGGGACCGCGAAGCCAGGGAAGGGTTTTCGGCGAGCGCTGCAAGGACGGGGCCCCACCGGTGCCAGCCGTCGTTGAGGGCCACCGCCGCAAGGATGAGAAAGAGGACACCGGGAAGTGCCAGCCACGGATAGAGGTACAACGGCTGAGCGCCAAAGGCAACATCTTCCGGCCGGGTCAGAACCCACAGGCCAGCGTAGCCAAACCCCAGAATGAAGGCCAGCCGCGCGGGGTGGACCACGGCGGGCAGTACAGTGAACAGTGGCACGAGCAGGACGTGCAGCAGCCAGCCCCCCAGTGTGGTGGCCAGCTTCCCGTCCGGCCGTGCCCGCCACAGCACCCGCAGTCCACGGGACATCAGCAGCAACCGGTAGGAAGCGCTCAGGTCGGATGGCCGGTCGGCGCCGGCACGGATCGACTGCCGCGCGGTCCTTCTGCTCTCAGGGGACGGGTGTGTGAGCCTGAATTGCTGTTCAGTGATCCTGTCCTGAAGCCAGGACACCCGGTTCCTGGAGCCGTGGGGCGGTTCGTCCGCATCTTCATCGAGATTTTCCTCGTCCCCGTCGAGCTCGGGGATGCGGGGCCCGACGTCCACGGACAGCGTCTCGAGGAAACGGGATATGCCGGACGCCGCGTCCAGCCGGCCCCACCACCAGTCGTTTTCGCGCCACTCCCGGGACAGGAAGCCACTGAAATTGGCCAGGGTATTGCCGGCAAGTTTGAAGAGTGAGGGAACGTCTGCCGGGTCGGAGTCAAGGAGTGCTGCCGCGACCCGCTGATTGAGCTGAGGGTTTCTGAGGACGAACGCCACCATGCTCCGGTGCTCGCCATCCTTCAGCAGGGCGTAGTCTTCCGCATGGCCGGGCTTCTCGTCGCTCCCTATCCTCCAGTACCGGATCCTCGCCACCACCGGGGGGATGCCCGCCGCGGCCAGGGCGGGTGCCAGGTCGCGGGCAGAGAACCTGCTGCCATCTGAGGGGGAGAGCACCATCCTGGCTAAGTGCGGCCACGGGGTCTCCAGCCACCCACGGAGTCCGTACTCCGCCCGGCTGGCGTCCTCCGCCCTGGCTGTCAGGTTCGCGCTGTACCCGATGAGCACATCCAGATGGGATTGCAGGGCATTCCAGCAGGCGCTGAGATCCGGGCGGTCCGATTCCGTAGCCGACAGCCACGCTGAAATGACTTCCTCGTGAAGAACACCGGGTTCGCAGTCCGATGATCTGTCAAGAACAGCCCAGAAGGCCTTGTCCCGGGCAGCAACCGCATTGTTGATGACACCGTAGACGCCGGCGCGAAGCTCGTCGAAGGACGTGAGGCTGTTCCGAAGTTGCTCCGGAAAGGATTCCGTCTCGATGCGGCGCAGCCAGGAGAACGCGCACTGCGCCGCATCGAGCAAGGCCTGGGCGTCGGCGGTGATCAGCTGGAACTGGGCCGTCCCCTCGTCCTGCCTCGAAATGGACTGGTATACCTGCCCCGTTTGGGAATCGAATCCGCTTAGCTCGTCGCTGCCACGGGCCCGGAAGTTGCGGCGGTCTGTGGCGGTAGATGCAACCTGCCACTCATCAGGCCGCGTCAGCAGCTGGGTCAACAGGTCCACGTCTGAGGTGGCACGGTAGCGGACGTAAGCGCGACGCCTTTCCAAACCGACTTCCTTGCACCAGCGCTCGGACAGCACCGCGGCCAAGGCCTCAGAACGGCCAAGGTTCAGGGACAGGGTGTTGACGTAGTCGACATATTGGTTGACCTCCGAGTCAAGTGATTCGCGGCGCTTCAGCCGCAGCAGGGAGGCTCCCACTGCGTTGACGAACTGTGAGATGTTCTCGTTTCGGCTTACCGGCACGGGGTCCCTTACGGCATCAGGGTCCAGGTAGAGCAGTGCCCTGTGAGCCGGCCGCGGTGAGACCCGGCCGCGCGCCGCCGTCAGTGCCCGTCCGATGGGGATGTTGTCGAACACGCCGCCGTCCACCACGTGGAAGGCGGCCTGTTCCCGCTCGGTGGTCGATGAGCGGTGCGAGCCGAAGGCATGCCGCATATCGGGCTGGTCCGGCAGCGGGTGGAGGTATTCGCGGCCCTCCATCGAGTAGATGGTGGCGGGTTCAAAAGCACCTGGGAACGACGACGTGGACCTTGCAGCATAGGCGAGCCGTGCCAGGTCGGCGGCCACCTCCGGCGCCGTCGCAGCGGTGTGGGCGGGGGTGTCAGGGCCGTTCCGGGCCGGGATCCGGTTGCCGGGCACAGGTCCGGCGGCGGCCGCCCCGGGGGTCCCTGTCGCTGTATTGCGACCCTCAAAGTGGAAACTTCCGCGCCCCTCCTGTACATCGGGGTTCCGGGAAAGCTCGTTGTCCAGAACGGTCGCGGACAGATCGATGGTCAGGTGCTCGGGGACCAGGGATTCATGCCGGTGGTCGGTACTGTAGATCCGCTCGAGTGCCTGCCGGATCCGGGGGAAGAAGTATTCGTCCCCGCGGAGGATGGACTTGACGCGTCTGAGTCCGGGGGGACGCATGAGCTCCTGGAGGCCGCCGTCGCGCTGCCACGTCTTCAGGATGGTCTCGTCGGGTGCGGCGCCCACCATCTGCGCCACCGCGTAGAGGATGCAGTTGAGTCCGCCGGCACTGGCGCCGGCCAGAATGTCGATTTCCACCCTGTCATATTGGGCCTCCACCAGCAGCGACGCGTATGCCTGTGCCCGCCGGAGCACGGGAGCGGCCAGGGGGTCGCTTGCAATTTCATCGGTCCCGCTGAGGTAGAAAGCGGTGAGTTCGTCACGGGCAGGGTCAGCGCTGTCCTCGGGCCTGCAGATCCGGAGGCGCCGCAAAATATCGAGTTCCGCCACGCAACCACCGATCCAGACGGCAAGGCTGACGCCGCCGCGCATGGCGAGCGCGATCCTCAGGGTCCGGCCGAAAGCGGGCGTGAGCCCGTTGCCATCCGGAGTTTGGGCCGGGCCAAGCACCTGCAGGCGCACCGGCTGCGGGCGCTGCCTTTCCCGCACAAAGCGCTCCACTGATTTCCTGAATGCCGGCTCCGCGGACGCCTCGGCGTCAACGGCAGCTGCAAGATTTTGCAGGATCGTCGGATCGGCGGGAGCCTGCTGCAGTTGGACGTAAATCTCCGCCGGTCCCCGCGGAAGGTTGATGCCCCGCAGGTAGGGCGGAAGTGTGGCCGCGCGTTCGTCGGGCGTGATCCTGATGGCGCTGCGCAAGTGTGAAGCGGCCGCTTGTCCCAATGTTGAATAAGCCAAAGTAGCCCCTGGAACTGGACGATTTTCGTCCCAGTATGCGCCGCCTCCACCCTGGGGCATATAGCCCATGCGGGAGCCGGCTAAGTGATAGCCGGCAGTCGGCCATCCGGGAATGGTGCCGCGGGAGGGCTCGGGCGATGGGCCTGTGAGCAGAGGTGTTCCTGAGGCCCGTGATACGCATGAGCGTAGTTATGTAACCGGAATGACGTTCAAGGGGCGTGGATGATTGACATCATTCACGTAACTGCGGATCCTCGTTCCGTAGATCTATCCCAGATCTCTCATTTACTGGATTTGGGGGGCAACCATGGGCAACGGTGGCTATGGTGACTTTCATTTGGGGCTGTGTCAGTCGTGGCAACTCCTGTCCGGTGCCGATGCCGTCCACGTCCCGACCCGACAACAGCGGCTGATTACGGCGCTGGCCGTGAAGGGTCCGCGCCCGCGGAACTATCTGGCCGGCCTCCTGTGGCCGGAGCACTCCGATGGCAGGGCCATGGAAAGCCTCCGCGTGAGTGTGCATCTTGTCAACAGGCAGATGCCGGGGTTGCTGTCGGCCAACGGTGCGGTGCTGTCCCTCAGCGAGGTGGTGGAGGTCGATCTTCACCGGATCCGCTGGCGGATCCTGCAGCTGGGCGAGGCCGGGCTCAACGGGAATGCGTCTGCCTGCCTCCATGACCTGCGCCAGGCGGATCTGCTCCCGGGGTGGTACGAAGACTGGATTGTCGTCGAGCAGGCACGCCTTCGCCAGGACCGCTTGCACGCTATGGTCTTCATTGCCCGCGAGTCGCTGGCGCGTTCCGAATATGAGGTTGCCCTGGAAGCCTCCGAGGCTGCCCTGGAACTGGAGCCGCTATACGAGCGGGCAGTTGGTCTCCAAATCCAGGCCGAGCAACTGCAGGGCAACACCGTGTCGGCGCTGCGGGCCTTCGAGAGATACCAGGCTCTGCTGAAGTCGGATACGGGACTCGCTCCGTCGGAAGCGGTTCGCCGGCTTCTTGACGGGGTGTGACCGCCAGGGGCGAGGGCTATGCAGGCTCAGGGCGCGGCAGCAGGTGCCTGTTCCTGATCTGCGACGGGCCAAACTCGACCGGTAGTGGCCGGATCTCCCAGGCACCGCCGCGCGGAGAACCGCCCTGTGCCCTTGGCTTGCCCACGGCGACGTGCGGGCGCCACCGCGGATACCTGTAGCCCAGGGCTCGGGAACTGAGGATGAAGTCATCGGGGTTGTCCACCAGCAGGTCATCCAGCAGCTCATGGAGGGCCTGGACGAGGGAGACCTGAAAGTCCCGCACGCCCTGGGGCACGTCCACCTCGAGTCCGGACACCCTGCCGCCGCCCAGTAGAACCAGCCGCTCGGCCGTTCCGGAGAAGCCTTCCAGCACGGGCAGGCTGCGCAGCCAGTCTGCGGTCTTGACGGCGGCCGCGGCCGGATCCGGGGCGCCCTTGGTCCAGTCTGCGACGTCGGCCGCGAAGTCCTCCAGGATGCCGATGTGGAGCAGGGTCATGTGCAGGCCCTGCGGCCTGCGCAGCCCGTCCGCGTAGGCGGCGAGCTGTTCGTAGTCCGCGGGTTTGGTGCCCACTGCGAGCACCGGAACCTCAACTGTGATGCGCGGAAGCCTCAGCATCCGGACCTCCCTGTCCCTGGCCGCCGTCGGAATTCTTGCCGCTGGATGATGCCATTATGCGCTTCTTGCGGTGCCGCAAGTTTTACCAACTTTGGGCTCCCGTTCCGGTTTAGCACTTTATCGATTTGACCCGCTTGTGGTGCTCTTTCCCTCCTTCAATGTCGTAGCCCCCTGTCATGCTGTGGGTATGGATAGCGAGGCAGTTGCGAAGACGTTGGAGGCTATCAGTGCCTCCGCTCTTTCGCTGGCTGCTGAGCTCCGCCGGGCGGCTGATCCGGGCCCGGCCGGCGCGGATTTGCTGGCGGATATGGCGGAATCGCCGCAGGCGGAGGCGGATCCGTTGGGGGAGCAGGCGGTTGCGTGCTTGGACGGTCTGGCCGGGGTGGCGAGGATGGAGGCGCGGCTGGCGGCCGTGAAGGTGCAGCTCGCCGTCGGCTTTTCCGCGGCGGAGGAGGCTATGACTCCGCCTGGTGCGTCCGTGCAGGACCGCACCGTCCGGCGGATGTCGGTGACTGCTGAGGTTGCTGGCGCCCTGACTGTCAGTGAGGGGTCTGCGGAGCGGTTGGTGGTTGAATCCGCCAAACTGAGCAAGGATCTGCCGTTGGTGCTGGGCGCGCTGGGGTCAGGAGCAGTGTCGTGGCAGCACGCGCGGATCATGTGCGACGAAACCGAAGGGCTGGATCCGGAAGCGGCCGCTGCTTTGGAGGTGCATTTCCTGGACCCGGACGCGCCCGGGTATGCGCGGGGTTGCGCGGCGGGGGAGCTGACGCCGGCGAGGTTTCGGGCAAAGGCCCGGTATTGGCGGGAACGGCATCATCCGGTCAGCATCGAAACCCGGCACGCCAAGAGTGCGAAGGACCGGCGGCTGGAGTATGCCCCGGACCGGGACGGCATGGCCTGGTTCTCGGCCTTTCTGCCGGCGGACCAGGCCGCCGGGATCTGGAACCGCACCACAGCAAAGGCCCGCGCCATGCAGGGCCCGACCGAAACCCGGACCCTGACCCAGCTCCGCGTTGACGCCTTCGCCACGTGGATGCTCACGGCGGGCCCCGGGGTTGATGGTGGGACTGAAGGTGCGGCCGCAGGATCCCTGCCCGAAGTTCCCCTGACGGCAGACTCCGTCCCGGCTGGTGAGGTGCCGGCCGGTGATGCCATGATCGGTGGTGCGCTGGCCGGTGGTGTGCTGGCCGGTGGTGTGCCGTCCCCGCGGGCGCAGGTCCTGGTTACGGTTCCGGTGTTCTCGCTGCTCGGCCTGTCCGATGAGCCAGCCATGCTGGACGGGTACGGGCCGATCCCCGCCAGCATGGCGCGCCGGCTCGTCGCCGACGGCGCTACGTCATTCCTGCGGGTCCTGACCGACCCGCGGGACGGGGCGCCCCTGGAGATCGGACGCACCAGCTACCGCCTCACCAAACCAATGCGGCAGTGGCTGCGGCTCCGCGACGCCAAGTGCACGTTCCCCAACTGCAACAACCACTCCCTGGACAACGACGCCGACCACCTCCTGGCGTGGTCCGACGGCGGCGGTACCGGCGTCGCCAACCTTGGCCAGCCCTGCCCGAAACACCACCGCCTCAAACACGCCACGGCGTGGAGACCTGTCGGCGCGACCCGGGACGCCCCACCCGGCTGGATCTCACCCACGGGAAGGTCCTACCCGGCCGAGTACCAGGACTGGGAACCACCCCGCTGGCCAGAACCACCGCCCGGCCAATACTTGTCGGAACCGGACTGGCAGGATCCCGACGGATTCATCGACCCGGACGATTTCGTCGACCCCGGCGATTTCGACAGCACAGGCTCACCGCTGCCGCTGGATCCGTGGCCCGACTGGGCATCGTACACAGCTGCTTAGGAAGCCGTGTGCTGCAAGCAGCGCGGGGCACGCTTAGTTGCCCAGGCCTGCGCGACTGCTTTGCGCCGCCCGTGGAGGATTGCGGATGTGAGCTCGATCAGCGTTGAGGGCGGCAGGTGGCACCGGTGCTGGAGCACGACGCCGGGGCCGTACCTGCGAGCGCCAGCACCGCGGCTGGTGTTCGCCGGGTTGGGGTAAGACGCGCACGCATGCCTGGTGCCACCCTTAGCGAGCGGCACAATGGAGTGGTGACTTCCGCACCCCTCCCGCAAGATGCCCCACATGGCGCCCTGCCACCTTTGGCCCCATTCAACCTGCTGACCATCGGCACCGGCCTGGTGTTTGCGGAGTCGCTGGCGGAGCTGGCCAGCGTGCTCCAAGAGCAGGGGGACGGGGGAGCTGCGGTAGTTCAGGCTCCGCCCGGCACCGGCAAAACGACATTGGTGCCTCCGCTGGTGGCCAACCTGGCCCAGGCAGCCGCCAGGGACGGGAAGCCGCGCATCGTGGTGACCCAGCCTCGCCGGGTCGCCGCCCGGTCGGCGGCCCGGCGCCTCGCTTCACTTGATGGGACGAAGCTGGGGGACCGGGTGGGGTACACCGTCCGAGGTGAGCGGCAGGCTGGTCCGGGTACCCTGATCGAGTTCGTGACCCCCGGCATCCTGCTGCGCCGCCTGCTGGCCGATCCCGGCCTGGACGGCACGGCCGCCGTCATCCTCGATGAGGTGCACGAACGTGGCCTGGAAACCGATCTGCTGCTGGGCCTGCTCGCCGAGGTGCGCCAGCTGCGCGGCGACCTCATGCTCGTCGCCATGTCAGCCACGCTCGACGCTCCGCGGTTCGCGGCGCTGCTCGGCGCGGATCCCGGGGGCGAGCACAGCGAGGAGGCCGACGGCGGCGGGCCGGCTCCCGTCGTCGACTGCCCCTCCGCGCTGCACCCGCTGGAAACGGCATGGGCGCCCGCCCCGGTGGCGCGGCTGGACAGTCGCGGCGTGACGCGCGCTTTCCTGGACCATGTGGCGGACACCGCCGCCGCGAGTTACGCGTCAGCCCTTGCCGCAGATCCCGGCACCGACGCCCTGGTGTTCCTGCCGGGCGCGTGGGAGGTGTCCCATGTGGCTGGCCGGCTGCGCAGCCGAGTGGGTTCCGGCGTCGAAATCCTGGAACTGCACGGCCAGGTCAGCCCCGCCGCCCAGGACCGTGCCGTGTCCGGGCGCCAACCGGGCGATCCCGCCCGGATCATCGTCTCCACTGGCCTCGCCGAGTCGTCGCTGACGGTGCCCGGCGTCCGGCTGGTGGTTGACGCCGGGCTGTCGCGGGAACCACGCCGTGACGCCGGCCGCGGCATGACCGGCCTGGTCACCGTCTCCTGCTCCCGGGCCTCCGCCGAGCAGCGGGCCGGACGCGCCGCGCGGCAGGGGCCGGGGAAGGTGGTCCGCTGCTATGACCAGAAGACCGTCGGTGCAGCGCCCGCGCACCAGACACCCGAGATCGCCGTGTCCGACCTGACCGGCGCCGCCCTAATCCTGGCCTGCTGGGGCTCACCGGGCGGCCGCGGGCTGGCGCTTCCGGACGCCCCGCCTCAGGCGGCGATGGACGACGCAGTCGAGGTGCTGCGCGAGCTTGGCGCGGTGGCGGAGGACGGCCACGCGACGGACTTGGGCAAAGCCCTGGCGCGCATCCCGGCTGATCCGCGCCTGGGACGCGCCCTCCTGGTCGGGTCAGCGCTGCTGGGCGGAAGTTCGGCCGGCCGCGCCGGTTCCGGGACTAAGAGTTACGGAACCGCCGGGGAGGTGGTGGCCGCCGTCGCGGGGGACCAGCGCGCAAACGGAGCGGACCTGCCCCGGCTGGTTTCGGCGCTCCGCTCCGGCAAGGATCCCGCCGCCAAGCGGTGGGGCGAGGAGGCGCGGCGGCTGGACACCCTGGCACGCCAGGCGGGGACCGGCGTCGGGCTTCCCACCGTCGATGTGCCGATGCTCGATGTGCCGGTGCTCGCCGTGCCGGCGGGAACCGCCGAACAGGTTGGTCTGGTGGTCGCCCTGGCGTTCCCGGGCCGGGTGGCCCGCCGGGTACCCGGGGACGGGCCGGAGCGTTACCTGCTGACCTCCGGCACCCGGGCCGGCCTTCCCGCCGGCAGCCCGCTTGCCGGGCATGAGTGGCTGGCAGTGGCCGAGGTGGCGCGGGCGGACGGGCGGGACGCGGCCGGAACCGGCGCGGTGATCCGCTCTGCAGCACCGCTTACGGCGGACACAGCCGAGGCAGCCGCAGCTCACCTGCTGCTCGACTCGGTGGAGGCCACGTTCAGCCAGGGCCGGGTGACGGCCCGCCGGGAACGGCGGCTGGGCGCCATCTCGCTTTCCTCCACACCGGTGCGGGCGTCCGCGGGCGAGGGCCGCGCCGCCGTGGCCCGGGCGGTGGAGGAACAGGGGCTGGGAGCCATCGGATGGTCGACGGCGGCCGACGGACTGCGCCGCCGTCTCGCACTGCTGCACCGGGAACTGGGCGAACCCTGGCCGGACATGTCCGAGCAGGCCTTGCTGTCCCGGCTCGATGACTGGCTCGGTCCGGAACTGGCGGCACTGGCCGGTGGCGCCGCTACCTCCGGCATTGACCTGACGGATCCTCTGCGGCGGCTGCTGCCGTGGCCCGACGCCGCCCGCCTCGGCGAGCTCGTTCCGGAGTTCCTGGAGGTGCCCAGCGGCTCCCGCGTCAGGATCGACTACCCCGCGGCCGGGGACGACGGCGGCAGGCCGGTAGTCGCCGTCAAGCTCCAGGAATGCTTCGGCTGGGACCGGACGCCGCTACTCGCCGGCGGACGGGTGGCGGTGCAGTTCCACCTGCTGTCGCCGGCCCGGCGGCCGCTGGCCGTCACGGACGACCTCGCCTCCTTCTGGTCGGGGCCGTACGCGCAGGTTCGCGCCGAGATGCGGGGCCGCTATCCCAAGCACCCCTGGCCCGAGGACCCATGGTCCGCGACGGCCACGGCGCGGACCAACACGCGGAAGTGACTATCGGCGGCTTCGGCTGTTGCCGCCAGGGCCCGTCCCGGCGGCCCGTAGCTCATCATTCGGGTCTTCGGGCAGCCCGGTCAGCCGGGCGTAGAGGGCCAGATGGGCTTCGACCATGTGCTCGGTGCTGAAGCGGTCTTCGGCTTGGGTCCGCACTGCCCTGCGGTCCAGGTCCGCCGCGCGCACCAGGAGGCGGGCAAGGTCCTCCGGAGCCTCGGCCAGGTAGCCGCTGACGCCGTCGTCAACGATCTCGGGCGCTGACCCCATGGGTGTGGCCACGACGGGGGTGCCGGTGGCCATCGCCTCGATCATCACTAGCCCGAATGGTTCCATCCACTGGATGGGATTGAGCAGTGCGATGGCTTCCCCGAGCAGTTTGTATTTCTCCGCGCCGCCCACCTCGCCCAGGAACTCCACGTCCGGGCCCTCCAGCGGCTCCACCACGTCGTGGTAGTACTGCACTTCGGCCGGTTCCCGCATCTTCGCGGCGATCCGGACCGGAATCCCGGCCAGTTGGGCCACCCTAATGGCCTCGACGACGCCTTTGTCGGGGCACATCCGGCCCAGGAAACACGCGTAGCCGCCCTGTCCGTGCCCCACCGGAACGCTGGCTACCTCCATGCCGTGGGGGATGATGGCCGCGACACGGTCTGCCAGCGCGCTGCTGACCTGGCTTCTCGAGATGGCGATCAGGGTGGTGTCCCGGGCTGCTGCGCCATAGACAGCGGCGAACGAGGGGGTGAGTTCGCTGTGGATGGTGGTTACCACCGGCAGCCCTTCGGGACGGCCGCGGTAGAGCGGCCCGGCGAGGGTGTGGTCATGCACCAGGTCCACCATGCCGTCCATCCCGGCATACGCGTTGACGACGTGGCTGAGTTCCGAGGACGTGAACCCGACGAGGTCGGGTTCGGAGGAACGCATCCCGGGGAGCCGATCCACCGGGCAGGTACTGTCCGCGGCAGCGGCAAGCAGCACCTCATGGCCCGCCCTCGTAAAGCCTCTGGCCAGGGCGTCGACCACCAGTTCGGTGCCTCCGTACCCAGCCGGGGGAATCGGATACCAAGGCCCCGCAATTAGACCGATACGCATCCGCAGCTCCCTTGTCCGGATGTACTGTGACCGATTAACTACTGAGACCATTCAGTTTTTGAGTGGACCGGGCTACGGCACCGTGTTCCTCAAGGTGCCATCAGCCGCTCCAGTGGCGGCCGCGGTTCGTGCAGAACTGTCAGGCCCTCGCGCAGGCCGTCAATGGATCCCTCGCTGCCGGCGGCGCTCAGGGTGATCCGGGAATGGTCCATCTGCACGTTGTCGGCACGGAAGCTGCCGAATCCCGGCGGCAGCACGGGGGCCAGGCAGACCTCCGCACGGGGAAGTAGGGGATCGAAGCGCAGGAGGGTCCGCATCAGGTGCACTGGCGCCGCCGATGCCCAGGCCTGCGGCGAGCAGGACGTGGGGAACGGGACGGGCTCGGGGAAATCGTCCCGGGAGAATCCGCAGAAGAGTTCCGGCAGCCGCCCGTCGAACTGTTCCGCCGCATCGAACAGGCCCGTGGCGATTTGCGTGGCCTCCTCGACGAACCCGTACCGCATCAACCCGGCAGCCACCAGCGCTGTGTCGTGCGGCCACACCGAACCGTTGTGGTAGCTGACAGGGTTGTATGCGCCCATGTCCGAGGCGAGCGTCCGGATTCCCCAGCCCGTGAACATCTCCGGCGACATCAGCCGCTTGGCCACCAGGGGCGCCTTGTCGGCGTCGACGATTCCCACCCAGAGGCAATGGCCCATGTTGGAGGTGCAGGCATCCACCGGACGCTTGTCCTTGTCCAGGGCCACGGCAAAGTATCCCCGCTCGGGGAGCCAGAACTTCTCGTTGAACTCGGCTTTGATCTCTGCAGCCCGGCGGTTCCATTTGGCCGCGGTCTCCTCGTCCCCCAGCTGCTGCGCGAGCAGCGCGCGTCCAAGGTAGGCGCTGTAGACGTAGCCCTGCACTTCACACAGGGCGATGGGGGCCTCCGCCAACCTGCCGTCGGCGAAGTTGATCCCGTCCCAGGAGTCCTTCCAGCCCTGGTTCAGCAGGCCATGCTCGTTGGCGCGCTGGTACTCCACGAAACCGTCGCCATCACGGTCCCCGTAGTGCTCCACCCATTCCAGGGCCCGGTCGGCATGCGGCAGAAGCGAGTCCAGCAGGTCGCCTGCCAGGCCCCAGCGCCCCAGTTCCGCCAGCAGTGTCACGAACAGGGGCGTCGCGTCCGCGGTGCCGTAGTACGCCTGGCTGCCGCCGAGCGCGAGTCCGGCGGTGACCCCCAGCCGCACCTCGTGCAGTATCCTGCCGGGTTCCTCCTCGGTGTCCGGATCAACTTTCTGGCCTTGCAGGGAGGCGAGGGTCTGCAGGGTTCCGGCCGCCAGCTTCGGATCCACCGGCAGCGCCATGTAGGAGGACAGGATGGAGTCCCTGCCGAACAGGGCCATGAACCACGGCGCCCCTGCGGCGACGGCGGCCCGCTCCGGGTGGTCGGGATCGAAGATCCGGAGGGCGCCCAGGTCCTCCTGGCTGCGGGTCAGGACCTTCTCCACGTTCTTGTCCGTCACGGTCAGACGGGGAACGTGCTCCTCCCACGCGGCGTAGCGCTGGGCGCCCACGTGCGGAGCCGACTCATGCGTGAACGGCTTCGCCGGCCCGGCGCCGTCAACCAGCGGGGTAGTGAACACGCTGGCCGTCCACACACCGCGGGGGGCCAGTTCGGCGTCGAATGTCAGGGCGTCCTCCGTGACCGTGGCGCCGCGGGCGCTGATGACCACGCCGCGGTGGATGCCGTTGCGCATGGCGTCAATCTGCAGGGCGTCCGCCCGGACGTTCCTGCTGTGTTCGGCGGACGGCACCACCTTTCCGCCTTTGACGTCGAACAGATCACTCAGGTCGGCATCCACCTTGATCTGGATCTGGGAAATCCGCGGCTGTTCCGAGTAGTTGTGGACTTTGATGTCGTCACGCAGGCCCGGCCCCACCTGCCGGCTGTGCTCCACCACCAGCGGGCTCTCCACCGCACCGTTGGCCGCGCGGGGCCTGCCGACGAACACAGCCCGGTAGGGTTCCCGGGTCTGGCCGGACAGCGGTTCCAGCGGAACGCCGTCGACCGTCAGCTGCCAGCGGGACAAAATCCGGGTGTCCTGGTAGAAAGCGCCCTGCGGCTGGCCGGGAAACACGTCCCCGCTCTCGGCGGAGATGCAGAAGGAGGAACCTTCCACCACGGTCACCGCTGTCAGCCCGGATGATCCTGCACCGATATTTTCATTCCACGCACTCATCGACCGCTCCCTGGCGACTAGTCGGATGGCATGGGCCGGCCGTGCGGCCACGGTATCCATCGTCCCCCTACGGGCAGGACGCCGCAACGGTCATTACGTAGCGCCCGTCCCGGCCCCGGGGAGCCGCGCCGCCCCGCCGTCGGACTGGCGTTTGCGGGGCTGGGACCCCTTGCTGATCAGCAGCTTTAGGTGTCGAATCGTCTTACCAAGGCCGCTTGGCGGCTCACGACTAGCACGCCGGGAGATGGTCATGTCGGTAAAGGGCACTAATGGCCGGGGCAAGGGCCCGGGTCGCGGCAGTTCCGATCTCCGGCGGGCGGACGCGTCGGCCGGAGCGCAGGTGGACAAGCCGGAGGGCATCCGCAACGTCGCGCTTGTGGGGCACTCCGGGGCCGGCAAAACCATGCTGCTCGAGGCCCTGCTCGCCGCGGCCGGGACCATCCCGCGGATGGGTTCGATCGTCGACGGCAACACGGTCAGCGATGCGGAACCGTCTGAGATCCACCAGCAGCGCTCCGTGGTGCTTTCGGTGGCGCCGCTGATGTACGACGGCGTCAAAGTGAACCTGCTGGACACGCCGGGCTACGGGGACTTCACGGGCGAGCTGCGGGCGGGGCTGCGCGCTGCGGACGCGGCGCTGTTCGTGGTGTCGGCCGTGGACGGCGTCGACGCCGCCACCACCGCGCTGTGGGCGGAGTGCGCCCAGTTGGACACGCCCCGGGCGGTGGTAATCAGCCGGCTGGACCACCCGCGCGCGAATTTCGAGGCCGCCCTGGCCGCCTGCCAGAGCGCCTTTGGCCAGTCGGTGGTGCCCGCCTACCTGCCCGTGCGCGGGGACGGCGGCGCCGCCGGACTGTTGGGGCTGCTGTCCGGGCAGGTCTCGGAGTACGACGGCGAGTCCCCGGCGCCCGCGGTCCGCGAGGCCACTGCGGATGAGCTCGCAGCCGTGGAGTCGGAGCGCGGCACGCTGATTGAGGGCATCATCTCCGAAAGCGAGGACGAGTCGCTCATGGACCGCTACCTCGGCGGCGAGGATATCGACGTAGACGTCCTGGTGGGCGACCTCGAAACGGCAGTCTCGCGTGGATCGTTCTTCCCGGTCCTGCCAACCTCGGCCGAAACCGGACTGGGGATCACGGAGCTGTTGGACATGCTGATCCGGGCGTTCCCGACACCCCTGGAGCATGCCGTGCCGGATGTGACGGACCTGGCCGGGGAACCGACGGGACCGCTGTCCTGCGATCCCGCCGGGCCGCTGGCCGGTGAGGTGGTTCGCACCACCATGGACCCGTTCCTGGGGCGGGTCTGCCTGGTGCGCGTCTTTTCCGGCACGCTCCGCGAGGATTCGGCAGTGCACGTCAGCGGCCGCGGCCTGGCCGAACGGGGCCATGAGGATCACGACAGCGACGAGCGCCTCACCCACCTCTACTCCCCAATGGGGGCGAGCCTGAAGCCGGTGCCGTACGCGGTGGCGGGTGACATCTGCGCGATCACCAAACTGGGCAGCGCCGAGACCGGCGATACCGTGTCAGCGAAGGACGCGCCGCTGCTGATCACCGCCTGGGACATGCCCGAACCGCTCATGCCGGTCGCCGTCGAGGCCGCCACCCGCAGCGATGAGGACGCCCTCGCCAAGAGCCTGGGCAAGGTGGCCGCCGGCGACCCGACCCTCCGGGTTGAGCGCAACTCGGAAACCCACCAGCTGATCCTGTGGTGCATGGGCGAGGCCCACGGCGAGGTGGTCCTGGACCGGCTGCGGGACCAGGGCGTGAAATTGCAGACTGTGCCCGTGGTGACGCCGCTGCGGGAGACCTTCGCCGCCCCGGCCGCCGGGCACGGGCGCTACGTCAAGCAGTCCGGCGGCCACGGCCAGTACGCCATCTGCGACATCGAGGTGGAGGCGCTCGAACGCGGGGCGGGCTTCGAGTTCGTGGACAAGACCGTGGGCGGAGTGGTGCCGAACCAGTTCATCGGCTCGGTGGAGAAGGGCGTGCGGTCGCAGATGCAGAAGGGAGTTTCTGCTGGCTTCCCGGTGGTGGACATCCGGGTGACCCTGGTGGGCGGCAAAGCCCACAGCGTTGACTCCTCGGACGCCGCGTTCCAGTCCGCCGGTGCGCTCGCCCTTCGCGAGGCCGCAGCCGCCGGCCGCATCCAGCTGCTGGAGCCCGTCTCCGCCGTCACCATCAGCATCCCCGATGAGTATGTGGGCGCCGTCATGAGCGACCTCTCGTCCCGCCGTGGCCGGCTCACGGGTACGACGTCGTCCGGCGGGGACGCCACGGAGGTCACCGCCGAGGTCCCGGACGGGGAACTCCTCCGGTATGCGGTGCAGCTGCGGGCACTGACCGCCGGCACGGGCCGGTTCCGCCGCAGCTACCTGCGGCACGAACCCGTCCCGGGCAACGTGGCGCCAGCGGCCGCGCATGCCTAGGCTCTAGCCGCCCGCAGGGCTGTTGGCGGGATTGTTTGCGCGGAGGAACGCGGCGACCGGAGCCGCCAGCGAGGCGCCGATGTCTTCGGCGCTGCGTTTGTTTCCGGCAACCGCGAACGAGTGGTCGCCGCCCTCGCACCACTGCAGCGTGGCGGTCGGTCCGATCCGTGACACCACACCTTCCAACAGGTCCTTGGTTGCGAAGGTGTCACGTGTTCCCTGCAGGAAAAGCATGGGGGTTTGCACTCCGTAGAGGTGCTCGTCGCGGAGCTTCTCCGGCTTGCCGGGCGGGTGCAGCGGGTAGCCGAGGTAGACGAGACCGGCAGCCTGCATGCCTTCGGCCACCGCCATGGAGGCCATCCTGCCGCCGAACGACTTCCCGGCCGCCCAAATCGGTTCCGCCGACCCAGCGGACTCCGACCCAGCGGACTCCGGCCCGGCGGACTCCGACCGGGCCGCCGCTTCGGCCATCGCCGCCCGCCAGGTGGCGATCGCTGCCGGCGGGCGGTCGGGGAACTTCCGGCCCGCCTCGCGGTAGGGGAAGTTGAAGCGCAAGGTGGCCACGCCGTCGTCGTTCAATGCGCCCGTGAACCCGCGCATGAACGGATGCTCCATGCCCGCACCGGCGCCGTGGGCCAGCACCAGCGTTGCGAACGGATTGGCCGGCCGCGCGTAGGCACCGGAGACGTGGCCGTCGCCGACGGCGATGGTGATGGGCGAGTCAGCGGTGGGCATGACTCCATCATGCCTGATCCGAGCGGACGGATTCGGACGCAAAGCCCGGACGCCGGCAAGAGTTCTCAGGAGGCCGGGACCACCCGGAGCCAGGCGTAGTCCTGCGGCCGCAGCACCAGCCCCTCGTCGATCCGGACCGGCTCCTCGGAAAACAGGTCCAAAGCCTCTGCCGCGAAACCGGACAGCGTGTCCCCAGACACCACCTGCGGCCCGTCACTGAAGTTTGCCAGGGCCAGGACCACCGTTCCCTCGCCGGGCCGCTGGTAGCCAAGCACCGCAGCGTTGTTCGTGGAGAACGGCAGCAGGCGGGTGCCGGCCAGCTCGGGAGTCGCCGCGCGGACCTCCGCCAGCCGCCGCAGCCCCGCATATACGGCCCCCTCAGGGGTGGCCGGGTCCAACCGCTTCGCGTACTTTTCGGCAGGGAACTGCGGCCGGTGCACCCACCGGCTGTCGGCGTCGTGACCATTCTCCTGCGCATAGCCGTAGTCATTGAGCTGCCCCACCTCGTCGCCCAGGTAGAGCAGCGGGATACCGCCGGTGCTGAAGGCTACCGAGTGCGTCAGCAGGACGCGGCGGATGGCCTCAGCCGACCCGGCTTCAAGACCACAGAGCGACGCCGTGGTGCCGGAGATGCGGCAGTCACCGGTCCGCGGGTTGTCCTGGAACGGCACGCCGTGGGCGAAGCTGCCCGGGAACCGGTTGACGTAGAACGAGTTCAGGAACCGGCGATGATCGAAGCCGTTGATGCCGAACTCGGCGGCGTCCTCGTCGGCAAACGTCCAGCCGATGTCGTCGTGGCTCCGCACGTAGTTCACCCAGGATGTTCCCGGCGCAATGGTGTGCCGCCGCTCCAGGGCCTGGGCCAGCAGCGAGACGTTGCGGGTGGCCAGCGCCTCCCAGGTCAGCGCCATCTGCAGCGGGTTGTAGGAGAGCTGGCACTCGGCCGGATCGATGTACAGGGCAACCTCATCCGGGTGCACGATCGCCTCGGACTTGAACAGCAGGGACGGCGCCGCCAGCCGGCAGACCGCATTGAAGGCCTGGAGCAGGGTGTGCGCCTCGGGCAGGCTCTCGCACGGCGTCCCCAGCTGCTTCCAGATGAACGCCACTGCATCCATCCGCAGGATGTCCACGCCCAAATTGGCCAGGAACAGCATCTCCCCGGCCATGGCCCGGAACACTTCGGGATTGGAGTAGTTCAGGTCCCACTGGAACGTGTGGAAGGTGGCCCAGACCCACCGGCCGTCCGGTAGCTGAACGAAGGAGCCGGGGTGGTCCTCCGGGAATATTTCGCGGACGTTCTGCTCGAACGCGTCCGGCATGGCCCGGTCCGGGAAGATCCAGTAGTAGTCGCTGTAGCGCGGATCGCCCGCTGCGGCCCGCTGCGCCCACTCGTGCTCGTTGGAGGTGTGGTTGAAGATGAAGTCGACCACCAGGCTGATGCCGTTGGCCCGCAGCTCGGCAGCGAGCGCGCGCAGCTGGTCCATGGTGCCGAGCTTCGGGTTGACCTCGCGGTAACTGGACACGGCGTAGCCGCCGTCGGACAGGGGCTCCGGGGCCAGGAACAGCGGCATGAGGTGCAGGTAGGTGAGGCCGAGTTCCTTGAAATAGGGGATGCGGGCCCGGACGCCCTCCAGATCGGCCGCATACCGGTCCACGTAGCAGACGCCACCGAGCATGCGGTTGGACTGGAACCAGTCGCTGTTGCCTTCACGGCCGGCGTCGAGCTTTTTCAGGTCTGCCGGCCGCTCCTTCCAGGAGCTGGCGATTTCTCGCGCGAGGGCCGCCAGCTGCTCCTCGATGTCAGGCCGGGTTCCGTACAGCGAACGGAACAGCCTCGCCAGGGCGGGGAAATGCCGGTCGAACCGCTGCTCCAGTGCATCGCGGTCAGCGCTGCCCGCCTCCAGGCCCGCCTGCCCGGCCGCCAGGCTGAACAGCTGGCGGTTGCCCGCCTCCGATGCCACGGAAGGCTGTGACTCACCGGACTCCTCGGCAGCCGATGGTCCTTGGCTGGCGTCCAGACTCGGGGATTCAACCATGAACGGGTCTCCTTCGCGGATGCTCTGCGCCTGGCGGCGCCCGGTGTGTTTCATCCTTACAGATGGCCCCGCCGCTGCCCAGTGAGCGGGCAGATGTTTCTCAGTGCCCGACGGCCGGACTCACTTTGGCGGGGCCCGTCCGCCAATGACAGTGGCGGGAATCGCGGCGGGCATACTGCTGACGCCGCGGGCCGCGCGGGGTAGGTTGTCCCCATGGCCAGTGAACAGACCACCATCAGTGTCGACGGGCCCGACGGCCCCCGGGAAATGCGCGTCTCCAGTCCAAGCCGGGTGCTGTGGCCCGAACTGGGACTGACCAAGCTGGACCTGGCGCGCTACTTCGTAGACGTGGGGGAGGCCTTCATCCGCGCCAACGGCGACCGACCGGTGGCGCTGCAGCGGTTTTCCGACACGGTGGACGGCGAGCAGTTCTTCTCCAAGAACCCGCCGAAGGGAACGCCGGACTTCATCCGCACGGTGAAGGTCACCTTTCCGAGCGCGCGCTCGCATCCCATGCTGGTCCTGGACGAGCCGGCCGCCGCTGTCTGGGCCGCACAGATGAACACCGTGGTCTTTCACCCATGGCCGTCCCGTGCGGACAACTCGGACAATCCCGACCAGCTGCGCATCGACCTGGACCCCCAGCCGGGCACCGACTACGACGACGCCATCCCCGCCGCGCTGGAACTGCGGAAGGTACTTGCCGAGGCAGGGCTGGACGCGTTCCTGAAAACCTCCGGCAACCGAGGCCTGCACGTTTATGCCCCCGTTGAGCCGGCCCGGGAGTTCCTGGATGTCCGCCACGCCGTGATCGCTGCCGCCAGGGAGCTCGAGCGGCGCATGCCGGACCAGGTCACCACGAACTGGTGGAAGGAGGAACGCGGCGAGCGCATCTTCGTCGACTTCAACCAGGCCAACCGGGACCGCACCATCGCCGGCGCGTACAGCCCCCGTGCCCTTCCACACGCTTCCGTGTCCTGCCCCATCACCTGGGACGAGCTGGCGGACGTCAGGCCCAGGGACTTCACCATCCTCACCGTGCCGGACAGGCTGAAAACGGTGGGGGACCCCTGGGCGGACATGCACGCAAAGCCCGGCACCATCGACACGCTGCTGGAGTGGTGGGAGCGCGACGTCAAGAACGGGCTGGGTGAACTTCCGTTCCCGCCGGACTACCCCAAGATGCCGGGCGAGCCGCCGCGCGTCCAGCCCAGCAGGGCGAAGAAGCCGGAGTAGCAGGTTCACCGCACCGCCGGGTGACCCGTCCCTACTCGAGCCCGGCCCTACTCAAGCCCGCCCCTACTCGAACCGGGACGGGTCGCCGGTGCCGCGACGCACCACTTCGGCAGTGCCGCCGGAGAAGTCGACCACGGTGGTCGGCTCGGCGCCGGTGTCGCCGGACTCGATGACGGCGTCCACCACGTGGTCCAGCCGTTCCTTGATTTCCCAGCCCTGGGTCAGCGGGTCCTCCTCATCCGGCAGCAGCAGCGTGCTGGACAGCAGCGGTTCGCCGAGTTCGGCCAGCAGCGCCTGCACGAAGTTGTGCCGCGGGATCCGCACACCCACCGTCTTCTTCTTCGGGTGCAGCAGCCGGCGCGGGACCTCCTTGGTGGCCGGCAGGATGAACGTGTAGCTGCCCGGCGTGACGGACTTGATGCTGCGGAACACGTCATTGCCGATGTTCACGAACTGCCCCAGCTGCGCGAAGTCCCGGCAGACCAGCGTGAAATGGTGCTTGTCGTCCAGCTGGCGGATGGAACGGATCCGGTCCAGCGCCTCCTTGTTCCCCAGCTGGGCGCCGAGGGCGTAGCAGGAGTCGGTGGGGTAGGCGATCAGCCCGCCCGATCGCAGGAGCTGCACGATCTGCGAGATCGCGCGGGGCTGGGGGTCCTCGGGGTGGACATCAAAGAATTTCGCCATGCGCTGAGCCTACGGCCCGGCGTCCGTCCGCGCACGCAACACGCAATGCTCAATGCTCAATGCTCAATGCGCATTGCACCGCGCCTGCACCCCGCATGTTCAGGGGGCCAGGGGAAGTGTTCACCCCACATGCACCCACGGACGCCTGGTGACGTCCGGTTCGGCTTCACGCAGCACCTCGCGGGTGACCGGGGCGATCTCGCCCTCGCCCAGGAACAGGAAGCGCAGCAGGTTCACCACCGGATTCCCCTCGGTCCAGCGGAAATAGATGTGCGGCATAAGCCCGGTGACGTCCCGGATGTGCAGGAGCACGGAGGCGATGGTGTTCGGGACCACGGGCCCGTGCACCTCCAGCACCCGGTAGCCGTGCCGCACCACGCCCCGCACCTGCAGTTCGGTCTCGAAGTCGGACGAGTCGTCCACGATCACCTCCAAGAACAGCGCCTGGTAATGCACCGGCAGGTGGCTGACCTCGATGGCGGAAGTCAGTTTCTGCCGGTACGCCTCCGCCGTCACCCTCCGCGGCTCGTGCGCGATGATGCCGATGGGGCCGCTCTCGTCCGCGGCGACGAATTCCAGCGCCGTCCGGTCGAGGCGGACGTGGGTGGCGTGCAGCTCGAAGGACCGCCCGATCCTGGACAGCAGCGAGATGACGATGATGCCGGCGATGAAGAACGCGGCAATGCGGATGCCCTCGGGCCGCTCAACAACGTTTGCGACCGTCGTGTAGATGAACACCAGCGCGATCAGCCCGAAGCCCACGGTACGGTTCCGCTGCCGGCGGCGCCGCGCGGACAGCGCCACAGCCACGGCCGCGGAGGTCATCAGCACCAGCACGCCGGTGGCGTAGGCACCGCCCTGGGCGTCGACGTCGGCCTCGAAAAGAACGGTGACCAGGAAGGCAATGAGGCCGAAAACCAGGACCAGGGGCCGGACGGCCTTGGCCCACTCCGGCGCCATCCCGTAGCGCGGCAGGTACCGCGGCACGAGGTTCAGCAGCCCGGCCATCGCCGACGCCCCGGCGAACCACAGGATGGCGATGGTACTGAGGTCGTAGACGGTGCCGAACCCGTTCCCCAGGTATTCATGGGCCAGGAAGGCGAGGGCACGCCCGTTGGCCTGGCCGCCCGGCTCGAATTCGGCTGCCGGAATGAGGATCACCGTGGTGAAGCTGCTGGCGATGAGGAACGCGCTCATGATCAGCGCGGCGGTGGTCAGCATGCGCCGGGTCCCCTCGACGCGGCCCGCCGGGTTCTCCTCCATGTCCGTGTCCCGGCCGGCATGACCGCCACGCCGGTTTCGAAGCCGGACAGGCCAAGCGCCAGTTTCGGGAACACCAGCAGGGCTATGGCGACGGCGAGCGCCGGGTTGCCGTGCGAGGTCCCCAGGGCCTGCCACCAGTCCCCGACGGCGGTCGGGTGGCCCAGCGTTTCGACGGCGGCCCTCGCCACCACCACAACGTTCAGTCCCAGATAGACCGCCACCAGGACGACGGCGATGCCGATCGCCTCCTTGAACCCGCGCAGGAACACTGCAGCGAGCAGGGCCAGGAGAACGAGGGTCACCGTCACCTCCTGCCCCTGCAGCCATACCGGGGCGTACGGATTCTGGATGAGGTGCGCCGTGGCGTCGGCGGCGGAGAGAGTCATGGTGATCATGAAGTCCGTCGCCGCGAAGCCGAGCAACACCAGGACGAACAGCTTGCCGCCCCAGCGGGGGAGCAGCCGCTCCAGCATGGCGATGGACCCCTCGCCGTGGGAGCTTTCGCCCGCCACGCGGCGGTACACCGGCAGTGCCCCGAACAGGGTGACGGCAACCAGGACCAGCGTGGCCAGCGGGTAAATGACGCCGGCCGCGAGCGCGGCGATGGCGGGCTGGTAGCCGAGGGTGGAGAAGTAGTCCACGCCGGTCAGGCACATGACCTGCCACCACGGATGCTTCCGCTCGTGGGCGGCGGTCAGCCCGCCGGGTCCCTGGTGGGAACCCTTGCTGTCCTGGAGGCCCAGCAGCAGCCAGCTGTGCAGCCGCTGCCGTCGGGTGCGGCGCAGCTCCGAGGGGTCCGCCGGCGGGCGGCTCATGGTTGTCATGGGTGCCTTCCATCTGTGCTGGTGCCCCGCGGCAGCGGCATGTCACTGCGACAGCGGCATGTCACCGTCGCCGTGGCATTTCGCTGCGGGCACAGCCGAACGTAGCACCGCGCAGGAGCGCCGGAACCGCCCGCAGGGGAATCTTGACGGATCCTTAACGCCGGTGTGAGGCACCCCACCGCGCGTGCCGCCGGGGCCGGCGGACTGGTGGAAGAATGGCGTCATGGCAGGGGAACGGATCGTCATTGGCTTGTCGGGAGGCCTAGAGGGGGAGATCCTGATCCGCCGTGCCGCCAAGGTCCTGGACGGTGCCGGCGGCGGTGACCTGCTGGCCGTGCACATCCGTTCCGCGGAGGGCGCGTCGGGCGAATCCACCAGCGCCCTCGAATCCCAGCGCCGCCTGGTGGTGGAGCTGGGCGGCAGCTACCACACCGTCGCCGCCGATGATCCCGTCGAAGCACTCCTGGGGTTCGCGTCCCACGTGGGCGCAACCCGGCTGGTCATCGGCCAGTCGCGCGCGCATCCACTGGCCAAGCTCCTTTCGGGCGGCACCGAGACGCGGATCATCCGCCGTGCGGGCGATCTCGACGTGCAGGTGGTGGCGCATCCGCTGGCCGGGCACGGCACGGGCCGCCGGCGGCAGCGGGACCTTGGCCGCGTGCGCGTCACCGTCGGATTCGTGCTGGCGGCCGCCGTCCCCATCCTGATGCAGCTGGCGCTCGCCGTCATCGAGCACAGCGTGGCCACCGCCGTCCTGGTCCAGCTCGCCGGGGCCGTGGCCGTGGCGCTCGTGGGCGGGCTCTGGCCTGCCGTCGCCGGAGCGCTCTGGAGCAGCCTGCTGGTCAACTACTTCTCCACGCCGCCGGTCGGTGAGCTGGCCATCGGCGACCCGCAGGACCTCCTTTCCCTCGGCGTGTTTGTGGGCGTCTCAGTGGCCGTGGCCGGCGTGGTGGACAGGTCCGCACGCCGTTCCAAGGAGGCCGCCCGGGCGCGCGCCGAGGCGGCCACGCTCGGCGAGCTCGCCCGCGGAGCCACCCGCGCCGAGGATACGGTGGGCAATCTTCTGGAACAGGCGCTGGACGTCTTCGGGGTCCGCGGCGCGGCTCTCTTCAGCGGGTCCGCGTTCGAACCCGCATCCCGCGCCGGTCCCGGCGCCCGGCTGCTCGCGAGTGCGGGCGAGCTGACGGAGGATGAACGGAAAGGCGCGGATTTCGCCGGGCACACCGTGGAACCGGTCGACGACGGCACCTGGCTGGTGCTGTTTGGCAGGACCGTGCCGGCTGCCGACAGCAGCCTGCTGGGCGCGTTCGCCGCGCACGTGCTGGCCCAGCTGGAGCGCCAGCAGCTGGCCGCCAGCCGCCTCGAGGTGCTGAGGCTGGCCGAGGGAAACACCATGCGCACCGCCATCCTGCGTGCCGTCTCGCACGACCTCCGCACGCCGCTCGCCGGCATCAAACTCGCCGTCGGCGGTCTCCTGCAAACCGCGGTCACGTATCCCCCCGAGGAGAAACAGGAACTGTTGGAAACCATCGACGAATGCTCGGACCGGCTGGACGTCCTGGTGGGCAACCTCCTCGACATGTCCAGGATCACCGCCGACTCAGTCCGTCCCCTGCTGAAGCCCGTTCGGTGGCTCGATGTTGTGCCTCCCGCGCTGCGCGGCCTTCCGGCTGGGAGCGTGCGGGTGGAACTGCCGCCGAACCTTCCCGCCGTCGACGCCGACGCAGTCTTGCTGGAGCGCGTCATCGCCAACATCGCCGAGAACGCGGTCAAGTACGCCCCGGCCTCTGACGTAAAGGTGACGGCGGCGGCGGGCGGGCTTAGTGGCGCGATCCTCAACGGCCACCCGGCAGGTGAACTGAGGATCATCGACCACGGACGCGGTGTCCCGGGCCGGAACGTGCCCGCGATGTTCCGGCCGTTCCAGCGCCTGGATGATGTGTCCCAGTCCACCGGCGTGGGCCTGGGACTGGCCGTCGCGAGGGGGTTCGTCTCGGCCATGGGCGGCAGCCTGGCGGCAGAGGAGACGCCCGGCGGGGGACTCACCATGGTCATCCGGCTTCCCCTGTCAACGGGGCATGACTCAACCGGGGCTGACGGCGGGACCTCCGCCGTCGTTCCCGGCGTTTCAGTGCCTGGTGTTTCACCTGCCGTACCTCCCCAGGAGACTGCCCAATGACTGGCGTCCTCGTCGTCGACGACGACCAGCACCTGCTGAAGGCCCTGCGGATCACACTGCAGGCGCACGGCTACACCGTGGAGACGGCCGCGGACGGCGAGGCCGCGCTGATTGCTGCCTCCCGCAATCCGCCCGGGCTTGTTGTCCTGGATCTTGGATTACCGGACATGGACGGCGCGGCGGTCCTCAGGGAGCTACGCCGGTGGAGCTCCGCCCCGGTCCTGGTGCTCTCGGCCCGGCACGGTTCATCGGACAAGGTGGACGCCCTCGACGCCGGCGCGGATGATTACATCACCAAGCCCTTCGGGCTGGAGGAACTCCTGGCCCGGCTCCGCGCGCTCCTGCGGCGCGCGCCGGAAACCGCCGAGCCCTCCACCGTGGACACCGCGGAGTTCAGCGTGGACCTGGGGCGGCGGATGGTCACCCGGAACGGTGAGCCTGTCCGGCTCACTCCCACGGAGTGGAGCATCCTTGAACTCCTGGTGCGGAACCCCGGCAAGCTCATCACCCAGCAGCAGATCCTGGCCACCGTCTGGGGGCCAGCCTACGAGAAGGAAGCCAACTACCTCCGGGTGTACATGGCCCAGCTCCGGCGCAAGCTGGAGGCGGACACAGGCAACCCGCGCCATCTGCTGACCGAGGCCGGCGTCGGCTACCGCTTCCGGCCCTGAGCTGCCCTTATGGACATCCGTGAACTTCCGTGAACCCCTATGAAGGGGATCCGGATTCGGGCAACATGTGTAGAGCCGGGCGCCGCACACCGGGCGCCACACGTACAGCCGAAGGAGAACAGATCGTGTCCACCCTGCTCAACCCGTACCTAAGCTTCCGTGACACCGCCCGCGACGCCATGACCTTCTACCAGTCGGTGTTCGGCGGCGACCTGGCACTCAGCACCTTCGGGGAGTTCCACGCCAGTGAAGATCCTGCCGAGTCGGACAAGATCATGCACGGGATGCTGACCTCGGAGAAGGGGCTCGTGCTCATGGGAGCCGACACCCCCAACTCCATGGACTATTCACCGGGGAACAACATCTCGGTATCGCTCAGCGGGGACGACGAGGCGGAACTTCGCGGTTACTACGACAAACTCTCTGGCGACGGCGGATCCGTCACCGTCCCGATGGAGAAGGCGCCTTGGGGTGACATCTTCGGCATGTGCACCGACAAGTTCGGCATCGCTTGGCTGGTAAACGTCAGCGGGGCCTCGGCAGCGCCTGGTTCCTAGAAGTAGCAACGCGGGGTCACTTTTTGCCCAATAACAGGCCTCCATTGGACGATATCTGACCTCGCGTTGCAGTTTGGTTTAGGAACCGGGCGGCGACCATACCCAGTCGCGGATGCCGGGCAAATCCTCGAAGTGCTCCCGGATGTATTCGGCATGGGCGTCCAGCTGCTGGTTGCAGTGCTCTGCCAGGGCCTCCGCGCCGTCGAACTGCCGCGGCATCCGGCGCAGCGCCTCCAACGCCAGATGGTAGCGGCTCATCCGGTTGACCACCACCATGTCGAACGGCGTAGTGGTGGTGCCCTGCTGGCTGTAGCCGTGGACGTGGAACCGGTCCGGGTTCGGCCGCCCGTGCAGGAGCTGGTGGAACGAGCGGGCGTAGCCGTGCCATGCCACCACCACCTCGCAGCTGTCTGTGAACAGCGAAGCGAACGTCCCGTCGTCGAGCCCGTGCGGGTGCACGTTGCGCGGCGGAAGAACCATGGCGTCCATGACGTTCACCACGCGCACGGTGGCATCGGGAACGTGGCGCTGCAGCAGCCAGGCCGCCGCGAGTGCCTCCTCAGTGGGGATGTCGCCGGCGCAGGCGAGGACGACGTCCGGTTCAGTGTCGCTGCCGTCCTCGTTACCGGCCCACTCCCAAATGGAGGCTCCGGCCTCGGCATGCGCGCGGGCTTCCGCCAGGGTCAGGTACTGGGGGTGTGACTGCTTGTCGACGACGACCAGGTTCACATAGTCCTTGCTGAGCAGGGTGTGTTCTGCCGCCGCCAGAAGAGTGTTGGTGTCCGGCGGCAGGTAGATTCTCGTCACTTCACCGGACAGGGACAGCACGGTGTCGATCAGGCCCGGGCCCTGGTGGCTGAAGCCGTTGTGGTCGTTGCGCCAGCAGGTGGAGGTCAGCAGGATGTTCAGGCTCGGCACCGGCGAGCGCCATTCCAGCTCCCGGGCGTGCTGCAGCCACTTGGCGTGCTGGACGGTCATGGAGGCGCTGACCATGGCGAAGGCCTCGTAGCTGGCGAAGAACCCGTGCCGTCCGGTCAGCAGGTAGCCTTCCAGCCAGCCCTGGCACAGGTGCTCGGAGAGCACCTCCATGACGCGGCCGTCCGGCGAGACGTGGCTGTCCCCGCCGCCGTTATCCCTGTCGTTCCCCGGCAGCGTCAGGCAACGGTCAGTGGCCTCAAACACGGCGCCCAGCCTGTTGCTGTTGGTTTCGTCCGGGCAGAACAGCCGGAACCGCGGGTTGTCCTCCGTGCCGGTGTAGAGGTCGCGGAACAGTTCACCCAGCGGCTTGGTGGTTTCGATGCTGGTTGAACCGGGCTGGCCGGGGTTGACGGCGTACCGGGCGAGGTCAGGTATTTCCAGCGGGACGGACGGCTGGCCGTTGGCCCACGGCGCCGCTCCCATCCGGAGCCTGCCTTCGGGAGCCAGAGCGGCCAGTTCGGGGAGGAGCCGGCCGTCGTCGTCGAACAGGGATACGGGCTGGTAGGAGCGCATCCATTGCTCCAGCAGCGCCAGGTGCTCCGGGTTGTCCCTGACACCGGACAGGGGAACCTGGTGCGCACGGAACGTGCCTTCCACCGGGGTGCCGTCCACGGACTCCGGTCCGGTCCAGCCCTTGGGGGTCCGCAGGATGATCGCCGGCCAGCGAGGCGCCGTCGGCAGGTTACGGCCGGAGCCGGAAGCACCGGAACCGGCGCCCCGGGCGGCCTGCTGGATGTTCCGGATGGTGGCATATGCACTTTCCAGGGCGGCCGCCAGGGCGCG
Source organism: Arthrobacter sp. SAFR-023 (assembly GCF_051965295.1). Lineage (NCBI taxonomy): Bacteria > Bacillati > Actinomycetota > Actinomycetes > Micrococcales > Micrococcaceae > Arthrobacter > Arthrobacter sp. SAFR-023. Next base: position 189,736 of record NZ_JBQCMF010000004.1, read on the forward strand.
GTGGACCTTCTCGGGCTGGTCGCCGGACACTGTTACGGGTTCCCAGCCGTTGGCACTTAGCAATGCCTCGACGTCCGCGTCGGGGCGCCGTCCCAGGACTGTAGGCCCGGAAATCTTGGCCCCGTTGAGGTGCAGGATGGGCAGGACCGCGCCGTCCCGCGCCGCGTTGAGGAAGAACGGCGCCGTCCACGAGGCGGCCAGCGGGCCAGTCTCGGCCTCGCCGTCGCCCACCACGCAGGCGGCGATGAGGTCCGGGTTATCCATCACCGCGCCGGTGGCGTGCATCAGCGAGTAGCCCAGTTCGCCGCCCTCGTGGATGGACCCGGGCGTTGCCGGACCCACGTGGCTGCCCACACCGCCCGGCGTCGAAAACTGCCTGGCCAGCCGGCGCAGCCCGGCGGCGTCGCGGCCGACCTCAGGGTAGATTTCGGAGTACGTGCCCTCGAGGTAGACGTTCGCCACCACCGACGGTCCGCCGTGGCCCGGGCCGGCAATGAACAGGACCTCGGCCGACGTTTTCTTGATCAGCCGGTTCAGGTGGGCGTAGATCAGCGACAGCCCGGGACCGGTGCCCCAGTGCCCCAGCAGCCTCGGCTTGATGTGCTCCGGCCGCAGCGGCTCCCGAAGCAGGGCGTTGTCCTGGAGGTAGATCTGGGCCACCGTCAGGTAGTTGGCCGCGTTCCAGTAGCGGTGGAGGAGGTCCAGTTCGTCATCCGAAATTGCCCCGTTTGCCCCGGCCATGCCCATTTATTGCCTTCCGTCGGATCCCGCTCCAGCGCTGAGGGGCACAGTCTACCCCGGGGTTATGGCGGCCTTCAGATCCACTCCGGGTCCGCCCAACCGGCAGTTGGGGCTCTTGTTCCCAGAGGCCTTGCCCGTACTGGCCACGGTTCCGTAGCGTTGCAGGCGTGGAAGGAATGCCGCGGGAATCGCAGCGTCGAATGGGGACGCCGCGCTAACGGGGGACACGCTCAAGGGAGACACCACGCTCAAGGGAGACACAGGGAACAGGGTGACCCTCTACCTCGATGTCGATGGCGTGGTGTGCCCATTTGGCCCCACGGGCACCACGCCGTGGGACTCGGCCTGGCGTTACACCTTCGCCGGGATGCTGGAAGTTGCCTATGCGGCGGAGCTGGTGACGGCCCTGAACCGGCTGTCCCTGCAGCCCGGACTCCGGTGCGTCTGGCTCACCAGCTGGGAGGAACTGGCGCCCGCCGTTCTCTGCCCGGTCACCGGACTGGAGGGAAGCACGTGGCCGGTGCTGACCGCTGACGGGGCGGGCAGCGGCGCGGAATGGTGGAAGCTGGAAGCCATTCAGGCGGATGTGGGCAGGAACACGCCGGAGCGGATCGTCTGGGTGGATGACCAGCTCGCATTTGAAGGCCGTGCGCAGGCGTGGGCGCGGATCCTTGGCCGCCGTGCCTTGCTGGTTTCGCCGGACCCCCGGACAGGATTGTCACCGCGTCAGCTGGAGGCCATCCGCTCCTTCTCCCGGCCCCCGGACCGGCAGGTGTGACTGAGTTGAGCAGTGCAGGTTTGACCTTGCCTGCAGGACGCGTACCATCGATAAGGTTTCAAGCCCGCTCTGCAGCTCCGCTACCTCCACCCCCAGACGTATCCTTAAACAGCGGGTGAACTATGCTGTGCAGTGCAGGCCGGGGAAGTGGAACTGCTGTACGTAGACTCTGCAGATTGGGCAACAGGTGGACATCACCTTCATGGTGGCGCTGGTCATTGCGCTGGCATTATTTTTCGACTTCACGAACGGTTTCCACGACACCGCAAACGCGATGGCCACGCCCATTGCCACCGGTGCCATCAAGCCGAAGACTGCGGTTGCCCTTGCGGCGGCCCTGAACCTCGTCGGCGCGTTCCTGTCCACGGAAGTCGCCAAAACGGTCTCGGGGGGCATCATTCGCGAGGGGTCCGGCGGGGTCCAGATCACCCCGGACATCATTTTCGCCGGCCTCATGGGGGCCATCCTCTGGAACATGATCACCTGGCTCAAGGGACTGCCCTCCAGCTCGTCCCATGCGCTGTTCGGCGGCCTCATCGGGGCCGCGGTTGTGGGCATCGGCTTCCACTCCGTCAACCTCGAGACGCTGCTGCAAAAGGTCATTCTGCCCGCCATCTTCGCCCCGGTCATCGCAGGGCTTGTGGCCTACGTCTGCACCCGGATCGCCTACGGCCTCACGTCACGGCATGATCCGGAGACAGGCAGCAAGCTCACGCAGAAGCGCGGCGGCTTCCGGACAGGCCAGATCTTCACCTCCAGCCTGGTGGCGCTGGCCCACGGCACCAACGACGCCCAGAAAACCATGGGCATCATCACCCTCGTACTGATCGCGGCCGGGACGCAGAAGCCCGGCTCCGGCCCGGAGCTGTGGGTGATCACGGCCTGCGCCCTCGCCATCGCCATCGGAACCTATGCCGGCGGCTGGCGCATCATCAGGACCATGGGTGCGGGGCTCACCGAGGTGAAGCCCGCCCAAGGCTTCGCGGCCGAGTCGAGCACGGCTTCCGCCATCCTGGCCTCCTCGCACCTGGGCTTTGCCCTGTCCACCACCCAGGTGGCCTCCGGTTCAGTGATTGGTTCCGGCATGGGCCGCAGGGGCACTACGGTGCGCTGGGGCATGGTGGGGCGCATCGCACTCGGGTGGCTCTTCACGCTGCCCGCCGCGGGCATTGTCGGTGCTTTGACCGCACTGCTGGTCAAGACCGGGGTGGTCGGCGTGGTGATTGCGGCAGTGGCCGGCACCGGCGCCGTCTTGTACATGTTCCTGGTATCCCGCAAATCCCAGGTGGGCCACCACAACGCCGTCGAGGTCGAAGAGGCCGGGCAGGCAATCCGCTTCGCGAAGAAGAAGGCCCTCGCCAGGGCACGCGCCGCCGAGCGCGCCAAGAACAACAACCCGAAGGGCCCGCAGCGATGAAGTGGTTGGAACTCCTCACCGTAGCCGGCGCCACTCTGGTCGCCGCCGTGACCGTCGTGGTCCTTTACTCCCTTGGCGTCCGGCTGACCGCCATCGCCGGTGACCGCCACGTGGCCGCGCCGGCCTGGGTCAAATACCTCTCCTACGCCTGCTTTGGACTCTGCGGCATCGCCGTGATGTTCGGCCTGTACCTGATCATTCCGTACTTCAGCGGCTAACCGGGCAGGTCCGGCGGCGGTCCTCTGGGAACGCTGAACCGGAGTGGCTAGGCTGGGTCCATGCCCAGTGTCCAGTATTACGTTGCGTCCTCCCTCGACGGCTTCATCGCCACGGCAGACGACGACCTTGCCTGGCTGCTCCAGTTCGACGGCTTCGATGGCGGCAAGGAAAGCTACGACGCCTTCATATCCGGCGTCGGCTGCATCGTCATGGGCGGGACCACCTACGGGTGGCTGATGGAGCACGAACCCGGCAACTGGCCTTACCCCGGCACGCCCTGCTGGATCTTCACCCACCACGAGTTCAGCGCCCCGCCGGGAGCTGACATCACGTTCGTCCGCGGCGAAGTGACCGAATTCATCGACGACCTCTGGCGTGACGCTGCCGGCAAAAACATCTGGGTGGTGGGCGGCGGCGAGCTCGCCGCCCAGTTCGCCGGCGCCGGCCTCCTGGACGAACTGATTGTCTCGGTCATCCCCGTGGTGCTCGGCGGCGGAAAACGGCTGCTTCCCCTCGTCCAGGGCCCGACGGCGCCACTCGAGTTGCAGGAGGCTCGTCCCCAGGGGCGGGGGATCGTGGAGCTCCGGTACAGCTGGCCTGGCCGCTAGCCTCTTCCGCCGCTATCGGATGAGGTTGGTGATGCGCGCCGTGGACAGTCGGCGCCCCTGTTCGTCGGTCATCACGATCTCGTGAGTGGTCAGCGTGCGGCCCAGGTGGATGGCCGTGCACGTTCCGGTGACCGTGCCCGCGGAGACCGCGCGGTGGTGCGTGGCGCCCACCTCGATGCCCAGCGCCTGGCGGCCGGGACCGGCGTGCATCCCCGCGGCAAACGATCCCAGGGTCTCGGCCAGCACCACATGCGCGCCGCCATGGAGGATCCCGGCCACCTGCGTATTCCCCTCCACGGGCATCGTGGCAACGCACCGTTCAGGGCTCATCTCCAGGAACCGGATCCCCATCTTCACCACGAGGGCGCCGATGCCGTACTCCGCGAGCCATTCGTGCAGGTGCTCGGGGACGCCGGCCTCAAACAGCTCTTCCCTGAACTGGGCTTCAACCGAGGCTGCAACCTCGGCGGGCGCCGCGATGGCCGCATCTGCGGCTGCGCCGGCCTCTGTGGGGCTGGCCTCACCGGCAGGGCCGGGCGTGAAATTGTCCATCATGGCAACTAGGCTGGCACCTGTGAGTGAAACAACCAAACCGGCCCCAATTCCGTCCACAACCCAGACCCTTCAGGACATTGCAGTGTCCCCGGCTGACGCCCCGTCGGTGTCGGCCACCCAGGCTCCCGTCGTTCCCCTGACGGAGCAGCCCCGGCTTCTGGTGCTGGACGGGCACTCCATGGCCTTCCGGGCCTTCTTCGCCCTCCCGGCCGACAAGTTCTCCACGGCCCGGGGCCAGCACACCAACGCGATCCACGGCTTCACATCCATGCTCATCAACCTGATCAAGGAACAGAAGCCCACCCACATTGCCGTGGCCTTCGACGTCTCGGATGACACCACTCACCGCAAGGCCGAATACAGCGAGTACAAGGGCGGCCGCAACGAAACGCCCCGCGAAATGAGCGGCCAGATCGACCTCATCGACCAGGTCATGGCCGCCTGGGGCATCAAGACCATCAAGATGCCCGGCTACGAGGCGGACGACATCCTGGCCACGCTCGCAGCCATGGGTGAAAAGGCCGGCTACGAAGTCCTGCTCGTGTCCGGCGACCGCGACGCCTTCCAGCTCATCACGGACAACGTCTTCGTGCTGTACCCAAGGAAGGGCGTCAGCGACATCCCGCGCATGGACGCCGCCGCCATCGAGGCCAAGTACTTCGTCAGCCCCTCCCGGTATTCAGACCTCGCGGCCCTGGTGGGGGAGACCGCTGACAACCTGCCGGGCGTCCCGGGAGTCGGACCCAAAACGGCAGCCAAGTGGATCAATCTCTACGGCGGCCTCGAAGGCGTGCTGGAACACCTCGATGCCATCGGCGGGAAGGTGGGGGACGCGCTGCGGGACAACGTGGACGCGGTCAAGCGCAACCGGAAGCTGAACCGGCTGCACACCGACCTTGACCTCCCGGTGACGCTGGACGAGCTGGCTGACCCGCGGCCGGACCAGAAGGCTGTCGAGGAGCTCTTCGACGAGCTCGAATTCAAGACGATCCGCACCCGTCTCTTTGATCTGTACGCGAGCGAGGCTCCTGCGCCGGAGCGCGAGCCCCTGGAGAGCAGGGACTTTGCCGCGCTGGCCGACGCGGACTCGCTCCGGGCCTTCCTCGAGGCAGGGGCCGGGCAGCGGTCCGCCCTCGCCGTGGACGTGCTGCCCGGCCGGATCGGCGAGGACGCGGACGCCGTCGCCATCGTGCGGGACGATGCCGCCGCCTACGTGGACCTCACCGCGCTGGACGCCGACGCCGACAATGTGCTGGCCCAGTGGCTCCGGGACGCGGGATCGCCGAAGGTGATGCACGGCTACAAGGCGGCACTGAAGGCATTGGCCAACCGCGGGTTCGGTTTGGAGGGCGTGGTGGATGACACCTCCATCTCCGGCTACCTCATCCAGCCCGATCGCCGCACTTACGAACTGGCCGAACTGGCCCAGTTCCACCTGAACATCCACATCACGCCCGAGGCCGCCAAGGCCGGCCAGCTGGAGCTGGCGTTCGACGACGACGCCGCGGCGTCCGGTGCGCTGGTCCAGGTGGCCGCCGTCGTCCATAAACTGAGCCGGTTCTTCGAATCGGAACTGAGGGACCGCAAGGCCGAGGATCTGCTGGCCACGCTGGAGCTGCCGGTGGCCCGTGTCCTCGCGGATATGGAGAAGACCGGCATCGCCGTCTCCATGGAGCTGATGGACGAACAGCTGGCGGACCTGGCCAGGGTGATCGACGATGCGCAGGAACGGGCGTTCGCCGCGATCGGCCACGAGGTGAACCTCGGTTCGCCGAAGCAGCTGCAGACGGTCCTCTTCGAGGAGCTGCAACTTCCCAAGACCAAGAAGATCAAGTCCGGGTACACCACGGACGCCGCTTCGCTGAAGAGCCTGCTGGAGAAGACCGGGCATGAATTCCTGGTCCAGCTCATGGCCCACCGCGAATCGGCGAAGCTGCGGCAGATGGTGGAAACGCTGAAGAAGTCCGTGGCCGAGGACGGGCGCATCCACACCACCTACGCCCAGAACGTGGCTGCCACCGGGCGCATCTCGTCCAACAACCCCAACCTGCAGAACATCCCGATCCGCAGCGAGGAGGGCCGCCGCGTGCGGGGCATCTTCGTGGTCAGCGACGGGTACGAGTGCCTGCTGTCCGCGGACTACTCGCAGATCGAGATGCGCATCATGGCGCACCTGTCCGGCGACGCCGGCCTGATCGAGGCCTACCGCGAGGGGGAAGACCTGCACCGCTTCGTCGGCTCGTCCATCTTCCACGTGCCGCCGGCCGAGGTGACCAGCGCGATGCGCTCCAAGGTCAAGGCCATGTCCTACGGCCTGGCCTACGGGCTGACGTCCTTCGGGCTGTCAAAGCAGCTCGAGATCTCGGTGGATGAGGCCAGAAACCTCATGAAGGACTACTTTGACCGGTTCGGTGCCGTGCGGGACTACCTCCGCGGCGTGGTGGACCAGGCCAGGGTGGACGGCTACACGGCCACGATCGAGGGCCGGCGCCGCTACCTGCCGGACCTCACCAGCACAGACCGGCAGCTGCGCGAGAACGCCGAGCGCATCGCCCTCAACTCACCCATCCAGGGCTCCGCGGCGGACATCATCAAGCGTGCCATGCTCGGCGTGCACTCGGAACTGGCCGCACAGGGGCTCAAGTCACGCATGCTTTTGCAGGTCCATGACGAACTCGTGCTGGAAGTGGCCACCGGCGAACGGGAGGCAGTCGAAAAGCTCGTCACGGAGCAGATGGCCGCCGCCGCGGAACTCAGCGTTCCGCTGGAAGTCCAGATCGGCGTCGGCACCAGCTGGTACGACGCCGGCCACTAGCCTCAACGGACCCCGCCGCGCCGGAGGCGGGGCGGGGGACCATTGGTTAGGCTCGGGGTTGTGTCTAATCTGAGCGCTGACTATGAAATCCGTCGGTTCCAAGCGGCTGCCAAAGACGATCCTGCATACGCGGAGTCGGTTGCCTGGATGCGGGCGGTAGCCTTCGGCATCCACGATGCCCGGCGCAGCGATGAACGGGTGGACAAAAGCATCGAGCTGCAGCGCACGGACGGGCGCGTCCTGACCGGGGTGTACCAGGCCGGAACGGTGGCCCGCCACTCGCTCGGAGCCGACGTGCCCGTTGCCACCTTCGGGACCATGACCAAGACACTGAACATCGGCTTTGGCCGCCTGCTGGACACCCGGCTGGTGACCGCCGTGACGGTCCGCACCTCACACCGGCGCCGCGGCCTGCTGCGCCGCATGATGGGGGAGGACCTGGCCCTGGCCCGGGAGGAAGGCCTCGCGATGGCAGCCCTCACGGCGTCCGAAGCCTCGATCTACGGCCGGTTCGGGTTTGGCGTGGCAACGTCCGAGCAGTCCATGAAGGTGGACACCACCGCGCGTTTCCGGCTCAACCACACCCCGGTGGGCAGCGTCGAGGTGGCGGACCCCAAGGTGCTGCTGGACCTGGCTCCGGAGGTCTTCGACCGTCTGCACCGCAGCACGCCCGGATCCATCGGCCGGCACGAGTTCTACCGCCAGTTCGCCTCGGGATCCGTCAGCCGGGACGGGGGCGAAGACCCGAAGGTCAAAGTGGCGCTGCACTACGGGCCCCGCGGCGACGTGGACGGCTACGTCTCGTACAGGTTTGCCGGCTGGTCCAGCACCCCGTACACCATGGAAGTCGTGGACCTTGTCGCGGCAACCGGGGCGGCGTACCTCGAGCTGTGGCAGTACCTGGCAGCCATCGACCTGGTGGACCGGATCACCTGGGAGGAAGCGCCGGTGGACGATACGCTGCGGTGGGCCCTCGAGGACGCGCGCTGCGTGGAGGCTTCGGAAGCGCGGGACATGCTCTGGCTGCGGATCCTCGACGTGAAGCAGGCCTTGGAAGCCCGCCACTACCCGGCCGACGGGCGGCTGGTGCTGAAAGTTGCCGACCCGCTCGGCCTGACAGGCGGCACCTTCACGCTGGACGCTCACGGCGGCGCCGCAGTGGTCACCTCCGGAGGCGGCGGCGCGCCGGACCTCGAGCTGGATGTCGCGGCGCTGTCCGCCATCTACCTCGGTGGGGTCAGCCCCGTGACCCTGGCGGCGTCGGGACGCATTCTGGAGCACACACCGGGCGCGGCGTTCCGCGCCGCCCGCATGTTCGCCGTCGAACGTCCGCCGCACTGCCTGACGCATTTCTAGCGCTTTGACCCCGGTTGGCGCTTGCCACTAGAATAAACGGGCGTGTACTACGTGCACGTTTTTTCTTCAATCCACAAAATCAGGATGACCAGGCACTTCCCTGCGAAGTGCCCACACCTGCGCCTGCGTTCCATAACGCAGGCGCGGCGGTTTGCCTGACCGACTAACTATCCACAACGGAGCCCCTACTACATGACCATCACCTCCACCGAGAAGCCCGGTACCCCCGTAGTCGCAATCAACGACATCGGTACCGCTGAGGACTTCCTCGCAGCTGTCGACGCGACCATCAAGTACTTCAACGACGGAGACCTCGTCGAAGGTACCGTCGTCAAGGTCGACCGCGACGAAGTTCTGCTCGACATCGGTTACAAGACCGAAGGTGTCATTCCCTCCCGCGAGCTTTCCATCAAGCACGACGTTGACCCCGGAGACGTCGTCTCCGTTGGCGATCAGGTCGAAGCCCTGGTGCTCACCAAGGAAGACAAAGAAGGCCGCCTGATCCTCTCCAAGAAGCGTGCTCAGTACGAGCGTGCCTGGGGCGACATCGAGAAGGTCAAGGAAGAAGACGGTGTTGTCACCGGTACCGTCATCGAGGTTGTCAAGGGTGGTCTTATCCTCGACATCGGTCTGCGCGGCTTCCTGCCCGCATCCCTCGTCGAGATGCGCCGTGTGCGCGACCTGGCTCCGTACATCGGTCAGCAGATCGAAGCCAAGATCATCGAGCTGGACAAGAACCGCAACAACGTTGTGCTGTCCCGCCGTGCATGGCTCGAGCAGACCCAGTCCGAGGTCCGCTCCACGTTCCTCAACAAGCTGGAAAAGGGCCAGGTCCGTCCCGGCGTCGTTTCCTCCATCGTCAACTTCGGTGCCTTCGTGGACCTGGGCGGCGTAGACGGCCTGGTTCACGTTTCCGAGCTGTCCTGGAAGCACATCGACCACCCGTCCGAGGTTGTCGAAGTTGGCCAGGAAGTCACCGTCGAGGTTCTCGAGGTCGACCTGGACCGCGAGCGCGTTTCCCTGTCGCTCAAGGCTACGCAGGAAGATCCGTGGCAGACCTTCGCCCGCACCCACGCCCTCGGCCAGGTTGTTCCGGGTAAGGTCACCAAGCTCGTTCCGTTCGGTGCGTTCGTCCGCGTCGAAGACGGCATCGAAGGCCTCGTTCACATCTCCGAACTGGCTGTCCGCCACGTTGAGCTGGCTGAGCAGGTTGTCTCCGTTGGCGACGAACTGTTCGTCAAGGTCATCGACATCGACCTCGAGCGCCGCCGCATCTCCCTCTCCCTCAAGCAGGCGAACGAGGGCGTTGACGCCGACAGCACCGAGTTCGATCCCGCTCTGTACGGCATGGCCGCAGAGTACGACGAAGAGGGCAACTACAAGTACCCGGAGGGCTTCGATCCCGAGTCCAACGAGTGGCTTGAAGGCTACGAGAACCAGCGCGCCGCTTGGGAGCAGCAGTACGCTGACGCCCAGACCCGCTGGGAAGCCCACAAGAAGCAGGTTTCCCAGCACGCTGCCGACGACGCTGCAGCTGCAACGTCCGGTGAGAGCGACTCCGGCACCACCAGCTACTCCTCCGAGCCGGCTGCCACCGATTCCGGTGCAGGCACGCTTGCTTCGGACGAGGCGCTTGCCGCTCTGCGCGAGAAGCTGACCGGCAACTAATTTGCCCGGCATTAGCTAATTGCCACTGAAAAGGTGGCCGTCCCCGAGAGGGGGCGGCCACCTTTTGTTTGCCGTTTTTACTGTGGAATGTCAGGCGGTCTGCCCGGCGTGTTCACCTTCGGCGATTTCCTCCAGCACCTTGTTGTTGAATGCGGGCAGGTCGTCCGGCTTCCTGCTGGTCACGAAGCCCTGGTCCACCACGACTTCCTGGTCGCTCCAGTTGGCCCCCGCGTTCCGCAGGTCGGTGGCCAGTGTGTGGTACGAGGTGAGGTTCCTGCCCTTGACGACGCCCGCATCGATGAGCAGCCAGGGGCCATGGCAGATAGCCGCGACCGGCTTGTGCTGTTCAAAGAAGCTGCGGGCAAACGCCTGCGCGTCCTTGTCCACCCTGAGGTGGTCGGCGTTCACCACGCCGCCCGGGATCACCAGGGCGTGGAAGTCCGCGGCGTTGGCATCCTGAAGGGTCAGGTCGACGTCGAAGGTGTCGCCCTTTTCGACGCCTTCAAAACCCTGGAGCTTTCCGCTCTTCGGAGCCACCAGGACAGGTTCGCCGCCGGCGTTCTTGACGGCGTCCCACGGGCTGGTCAGTTCAACCTGCTCCACGCCGTCCGTCAGCAGGAAGGCGACCCTCTTGCCGGTGATGTCGTGCTCTGACATGCGTTCTCCTTTTTCCGTGTGGTGCCTTACAGGTCCACCCTAGAAAAGCGCAAAGTCATAAGCAAGCTGATGATTCTTTCCTACCACGTCAGTGCGGAACGTCAATCCACTCAGTGTCCTCGCGCTGGAGGGCCGCACTTCCGGCGGTCAGGGCTGCCAGCCGGTCGGCGGCCGCGGCCAGGTCTCCCGGCTCGTCCGGCAGCGCGAGGCGCAGGACTGTGGACTGGGTTTCGTAGCCGGTCTCCGCCATCGCATAGCCCGCGCTGCGCAGGTCGTTCTCGAGGCGCCCCGCCGCGGCGTGCGGTACCCGGACGGCACAGATGCGCAGCCGTCGGCGCTGTACCAGCGGTGCCAGTTCCAGCGCCGTCGAGACTGATTCGGAGTAGGCGCGCACCAGCCCGCCGGTTCCCAGCAGAATTCCGCCGAAGTAGCGCACTACGACGGCACTTAGGTCGCTGAGGTCCGTCACCCCTGGTGCGGTTTCGCGCCGGAGCAGGGCCTCCAGCATGGGGATTCCGGCGGTGCCGGAGGGTTCGCCGTCGTCGCTGGACCGCTGGATGTCCCGGTCCGGCCCCAGAACGAACGCCGAGCAATGGTGCCGGGCGTCATGGAACTCGCGGCGAAGGTCAGACACCAGCGCGCGGGCATCCTCGTCGGTCCCCGCCCGCCGCAGGACGGTGATGAACCGGGAGCGCTTGATCTCGATCTCGTGGCGGAAGCCGTCCCCGGCAGCCAGCGTGGTGTACGCGGATGCCCTGCTCTCTTGTTCTTGCACCGCCCAAGTGTAGGACATGGGCCCACACCGCCAGGGGCCACGACGCCGAGGGGCCCCAATCGAGCTTGCGAGATTGGGGAGGCGGTGGATGGGCCCACGCCGCCAGGGTTTCCTGGCCGAGCGGAGCGAGGTTAGGGAGGCGGTTCAGTTTAGTCTTGGGGAGTGCTGAAGATTGGGTTGACGGGCGGCATCGCCTCGGGGAAGTCGCTGGTGGCGACGCGCCTGGAAGAACTGGGGGCAGTGCTCGTCGATGCCGACGCGATCGCCCGAGAAGTGGTGGAACCGGGAACTCCGGGACTGGCCGCCGTCGTGGAAGCGTTCGGCCCGGACATCCTCGACGGCGAGGGCCGGCTGGACCGGCCGCGCCTCGGGGCCATCGTGTTCCAGGAGCCGGAACGGCGTGCCGAACTCAATGGCATCGTGCATCCGCTGGTGCGCGAACGCGCCGCGGCGGTGATTGCGGCCGCGCCGGAGGACGCGGTGGTGGTGCAGGACATCCCGCTCCTGGTGGAAACCGGACAGCAGAAGAACTTCCACCTCGTGCTGGTGGTGGATGCGCCCGAGGATGTCCGGCTGCAGCGCATGACCGTGCACCGCGGAATGACGGAAGCGGACGCCCGTTCGCGGCTGGCGGCCCAGGCGTCCCGCCAGGACCGGATCGCCGCCGCGGACGTGGTCCTTCCCAACTCCGGCACGCGTGAGGAACTGCTGGCCACGGTGGACCGTCTGTGGGAGGGGCGGCTCGTGCCCTTTGCGCGGAACATCAGCCAGGCTGTGGTGGCCGGCCGCAGCGGGGCGCCCCTCCTCGTGGCGCCGGACCCTGACTGGCCGCGCCAGGCCGCCTGCCTGGCGGAGCGGCTCAAGGTTGCCGCCCGCGAGGGTGTCCTGGCCGTGGACCACATTGGATCGACGTCGGTTCCCGGCCTCGACGCGAAGGACGTCATCGACCTGCAGCTCGCGGTCGCTGATCTCGCGACGGCAGACCGGATTGCGCCCCTGCTGGGCACCGCGGGGTTCCCGCTCTGGCCGGGCGTCCTGATGGACAGCCCCCACGGGCCCTTTGACTCCGCTGCCTGGTCCAAGCGCCTGCACGGCAACGCCGATCCGGCCCGTCCGGTGAATCTTCACGTCCGGGTGGCCGGTTCGGCCGGCTGGCGGTTTGCCCTCTGCTTCCGCGACTGGCTGCGCGCCGATCCGGCGGCCCGGGAGGAGTATGCCGCGGAGAAGCACAGGGTGGCCGCCCTGCACGCCGCCGACGCCAACACGTCCGGCTACGCGGACGACAAAGAGGCCTGGTTCCGCGACGTCGGGGCTCCCGGAATGGAACGGTGGGCCGAAAGCAGCGGCTGGCAGCCGCCGTCGTACGTTTCAAGCGCCGCCAGCGCGCGTCAACGCTGAACCCAGTACAGCCCAAAGCGGAATCAGGAGTTCCTGTCAGTGGCCGGTTGTAGATTAGATGCATGAGTCTTGCGCAGGAGGTCAACCGGGTCGTCGCGCCCTTCGAGGTCATCAGCGAGTTCCAGCCGGCCGGTGACCAGCCGGCGGCCATCGCCGAACTCACCGAACGCATCAGGAACGGTGAAAAGGACGTGGTCCTGCTCGGCGCCACCGGCACCGGCAAGAGCGCCACCACCGCGTGGCTGGTGGAACAGATCCAGCGGCCCACGCTGGTGATGGTCCAGAACAAGACCCTGGCTGCCCAGCTGGCCAACGAGTTCCGCGAGCTGCTGCCCAACAACGCCGTGGAGTACTTCGTCTCCTACTACGACTACTACCAGCCTGAGGCGTATGTGGCGCAGACGGACACCTTCATCGAGAAGGACTCCTCCATCAATGAGGAAGTGGAACGGCTCCGGCACTCCGCCACCAACGCCCTGCTGACCCGCCGCGACGTGATCGTGGTGGCCACGGTGTCCTGCATCTACGGCCTCGGTACGCCGGAAGAGTACATCGCCGGCATGGTGACGCTGCGCAAGGGCGACGAAATGAACCGGGACCATTTGCTCCGGAAGTTCGTTTCCATGCAGTACGTGCGCAATGACATGGACTTCCACCGCGGCACCTTCCGTGTCCGCGGCGATACCGTGGAAATCATCCCCATGTACGAGGAACTGGCCATCCGGATCGAGTTTTTCGGTGACGAGATTGAGAACATCCACACGTTGCATCCGCTGACCGGTGAAGTGATCCGGGACGAGGAGGAAATGTATGTCTTTCCGGCCTCGCACTATGTTGCCGGACCCGAGCGCATGGCACGGGCAATCAAGCGGATCGAGGATGAACTCGCCGACCGGCTGAAGGTCCTGGAAAGCCAGAACAAGCTCGTCGAAGCCCAGCGGCTGCGGATGCGCACCACGTACGACCTCGAGATGATGCAGCAGATGGGCTTCTGCAACGGCATCGAAAACTACTCGTCGCACATTGACGGCCGTGCCCCCGGTACGGCTCCGCACTGCCTCCTGGACTACTTCCCGGACGACTTCCTGCTGGTGATTGATGAATCCCACGTCACCGTCCCGCAGATCGGGGCCATGTACGAAGGCGACATGTCCCGCAAGCGGAACCTGGTGGACTTCGGGTTCCGGCTGCCCTCCGCCATGGACAACCGCCCGCTCAAGTGGGACGAATTCCTCCAACGCGTAGGCCAGACGGTCTACTTGTCTGCCACGCCCGGCAAATACGAACTCGGCAAGGCGGACGGCTTCGTCCAGCAGATCATCCGGCCCACGGGCCTGATCGACCCCGAGGTGGTGGTCAAGCCCACCAAGGGGCAGATCGACGACCTGCTGGGGGAGATCAAGACCCGCACGGAGAAGAACGAACGCGTCCTGGTCACCACGCTCACCAAGCGGATGGCGGAGGACCTCACCGACTACCTCCTCGGCCATGGCATCAAGGTGGAGTACCTGCACTCCGACGTCGACACGCTGCGGCGTGTTGAGCTCCTCCGTGAGCTCCGGATGGGTGTGTTCGACGTTCTGGTTGGCATCAACCTGCTTCGGGAGGGCCTTGACCTGCCGGAGGTCTCCCTGGTGAGCATCCTGGACGCGGACAAGGAAGGCTTCCTGCGGTCGTCAACGTCCCTGATCCAGACCATCGGCCGTGCCGCGCGCAACGTCTCGGGCCAGGTCCACATGTACGCGGATCGGATTACCGACTCCATGGCCCATGCCATCGATGAAACAAACCGGCGCCGCGCCATCCAGGTGGCCTACAACACGGAAAACGGAATCGATCCGCAACCGCTGCGGAAGAAAATCGCCGACATCACGGACCAGCTGGCCAAGGAAGACGCGGACACGGATGCGCTCTTGGGCAGCTTCGACTACGGCAAGGGCAAGCGCGGTATCACTGCGGCGGCCAAGGGCGGCAAGGCGGCCAAGAAGGGCGCTGCCACCGTCCGGGCCGACGGGCTGGCGGCGGCGCCTGCCGAGGACCTGGTGGGCCTGATCGAGCAGCTGACCGAGCAGATGCACGGAGCGGCCGCCGAGCTGCAGTTCGAAGTGGCCGCCCGGATCCGCGACGAAGTTTCCGAGCTGAAGAAGGAATTGCGGCAGATGCAGTCGGCGGGGCACGCGTAGCGTCACGTGGCGCATCGGGCACCGCCTCTAGGGTAAAGTTGAGGTCACGTAGGGGAGTATCCCAAGCGCTACGAACGTCAACACGCAGGGCACAGATGCCTTGCCGGGCGTAGCGGGCAGCCACATCAGCACAAAGTGCACAGGTTCGCCGGAGAGACTTACACCGGTTTTCTGTACCCTGCGAAAGGCATTTTTGTGGAACTTCCCGTCTGGTTCGAGGTCGGCTCGTTCGTCGTCCTCGGCATCATCCTCCTTATGGACCTGCTTCTGGTAGTGCGCCGTCCGCATGAGCCCTCCATGAAGGAAGCCGGCCTTTGGGTGGCCTTCTACGTGGCATTGGCCCTCGTGTTCGCCGGTGCCATGTTCGCGTTCACGGGACCCGAGTACGGCAGCCAGTTCGTGGCCGGCTGGGTGACTGAGTACAGTCTCAGCATCGACAACCTGTTTGTCTTCATCATCATCATGGCCCGCTTCTCCGTGCCACGTAAGTACCAGCAGGAAGTGCTGATGGTGGGCATCATCATCGCGCTGATCCTGCGCGGCATCTTCATCATGCTCGGCGCCATCGTGATCGAGCAGTTCAGCTGGGTCTTCTACATCTTCGGCGCCTTCCTCCTCTGGACCGCCTGGAAGCAGGCGCAGGACGAGGGCGAAGACGAAGAGGACAAGGAGAACGCCCTCATCGGCAAGCTCCGCAAGGTCATCCCCATGTCCGAGAAGTTCGACGGCGGCAAGCTGCGCACCACGGTGGACGGCAAGAAGGTCTTCACTCCCATGGTGATCGTGTTCGTCACCATCGGCATGACCGACCTGCTCTTCGCGGTCGACTCCATCCCCGCGATCTTCGGCCTGACGCAGAGCGCCTTCATCGTCTTCACGGCTAACATCTTCGCCCTGATGGGCCTGCGGCAGCTGTACTTCCTGCTCGGCGGCCTGATGAACCGCCTCATCTACCTGAAGCACGCACTGTCCATCATCCTGGCGTTCATCGGCGTGAAGCTGGTTCTGCACGCCATGCACGTCAACGAACTGCCGTTCATCAACGGCGGGCACCACATCGAATGGGCCCCGGAGATCCCGACGTACGTGTCCCTCGCGG
Source organism: Arthrobacter sp. SAFR-023 (assembly GCF_051965295.1). NCBI lineage: Bacteria > Bacillati > Actinomycetota > Actinomycetes > Micrococcales > Micrococcaceae > Arthrobacter > Arthrobacter sp. SAFR-023. The sequence goes on from NZ_JBQCMF010000004.1 coordinate 206,005, forward strand.
TCATCATCGGCACCATCATCATCGCCGTGATCGCCAGCCTGGTGAGCTCCGGCGCGCAGAAGGCCAAGCTGGACGCCCGCCTCGAGGAGGACTCCCGGAAGAGCCTGAGCGACGTCGACTAGGCTTCCGCTCCCCGTCTCAGAAAGCAACCCCGGCCACCTGATGGCCGGGGTTGCTTTTTTGCACGTCGAGGGGGGAGGATTCGAAGCGCGAACTGGCAGGTACTGCCCTCAAATCCCCGCTTTGAGGGCATTACCTGCCAGTTCGGGCTGGATTTGTGTTCTGAGTAGCTCAGCGGGCGGAGCGCACCATGCCGAGCAGGCGGCCGAAGATGGCCTCACCGTCGTCGGCGATGCCGTCGTGGTGGAACTCGCCTGTTTCCCAGGTGTTCAGCTTACGGACGGCGCCCGCGGTCTCCATGGAGAGCCCGTGGTCCACATAGATGTCATCGCGGTAGACGGCGGCCGCCGCGGGCACGATGTTGGCAGCCAGCTGCGCGGTGTCGTACAGGGGCTTCCAGTCAGCCTTGGCCGCCAGCAGTTCCGCCACTTCCTGCAGCGGGCGAAGGGCAGGGTCCTGTTCGAAGTACCACGGGTAGACCATCTCACCGGTCAGGAGTGGCTCGGCAGCGCCCGGACTGAACTCCGGGAACTCCTCGAGAACCCGCCAGGCCGCCCAGCCCGTGGCCGCGTTCTGGCCGTAGATGGACTCATGCATCAGCGCGTACAGCGGATTGGCTGCACGCGAGACCAGTGGGCGGACCTGCTCCAGGAACGGATCGGAGAGCCGCGGACCCCCGGGAGTCTCCACAAAGGCGTCCTCCAGCAGGTTGTGCAGGGTGTCCACCCTGGTGTTCCCGCCGAGGAAGGATCCAACCATTTGGAACCTCTCGACCGTGAGGGGAGAGCCGTCCGGGAGGTACTCCGCCGTGCCGCGGAGGTGACTGGCGATGCGGTTTACAGCTTCCCGGTCCTCGGGGTACCAGCCGAAGTACTCCGCGTTGCGTGCCGCCACCCGCTTGAAGGTCTCGCGGTAGACCCGCTTCGGGGAGCCGGTCAGCGGGGCGAGCCCTCCGGTGATCAGCACCTCGCGCAGGCCCCTGGGTGCGAACGACAGGTACGTGAGCGCACAGAAGCCGCCGTAGCTCTGACCGTAGACAGTCCACGGCTCTGAACCGAGGGCCTGGCGGATGAGTTCGGCGTCGGCGACGATCGAGTCGGCACGGAAGTGCTCAAGGTACCTGGCCTGTGCAGCGGCGTCCCCCCGCAGCGGCAGGGTGGTGCGGTCAATGGGGGAGGAAAGTCCGGTACCGCGCTGGTCCAGCATCAGGATGCGGAAGTCCTTTGCTGCCGCCTTGCTCCAGCCGCCCAGCGACGCGAAACGGTTGCCGCGTCCGCCCGGGCCCCCCTGAAGGTACAGGAGCCACGGCAGCTCGGCGGCCTCCGCCTCACTGTGTTCGTCGGACACGTACTCGCGGGCGAATACGGTTATCGTCTCGGCCGCAGCATCACCGTCCGGGCCGGCAAAATGGTTCAGTGGCAGTGTGAAGTAGTGCTCCGCCGTGCGCATGCCGCGGAACCTGTGCCGGGCCCGGACTGCGTGGACAGGGCCCACCTGGACAGGGCCCACCTGGGCACTGGCGCCCAGCGCTGCCTCAGCCATGGGCACCGACCTCACTGCGGCTGCCGAACTGGGCAAGCGCCGCTCCGGTCAGCCGGAACGTGGACCATTCCTCCATGGCGAACGCGCCGAGCTTCCGGTAGAAGTTGATGGACCGTTCGTTCCAGTCAAGCACGCTCCACTCGACCCGCGCGTAGCCGCGTTCGACGGCGGTCGCCGCCAGATGCTGCAAGAGGGCCTTCCCGTGGCCCTCGCCCCGGGCTTCCGGTGTGACGTAGAGGTCCTCCAGGTAGAGCCCGTGCACGCCTTCCCACGTTGAGTAGTTGAGGAACCAGAGTGCGAAGCCCCGCACTTGCCCATCTTCGTTCTCGGCCATGTGGGCGTAAACGCGCGGGTTGTTGCCGAAGAGGACCTCGGTGAGCATCTCGGGCGTGTTCCGGACCGCGTCCGGCTCCTTTTCGTAGACTGCCAGCTCGTGGATCATCTGCAGGATTACGGGAACATCGGCGGGTGTGGCGGGACGGATTACACTCATGGATCCGAGCTTACTGCGTTCCGGGGAGGCGGCATGCCCGAAGGATGCCTCTGGCGTATAGGCTATTGAATCCAATGACCCGTCAAGAATCAAGTGACCCTTCCGGGGCCGGTGTAAAGAGGCCAGCCCTGCCAGACGTGCAGCGGATCCGTCTGGCAGCCGTAAGGCTGTCCGGCGTCGACCTTCGCCAGGCCGATTTCCTGGACGACGCCGAGCGGCGGCTGGCATGGACGTTCGCTTCCCGGGAGCAGCGGGAGAGGTTCCTGGCCGGGCGCATCGCGTTACGGGGCCACGCCGCCGAGGCCGCAGGAGTTGACGTACGGGATCTGCAGGCCGACTTCGTCTGCCGGGAGTGCTCCAGGGACGACCACGTGCACGGGATGCCGCGGTATCAGGCGAGCCCACGGAAGGTGACCGTTCTGGCGAGCCTGAGCAGGGCGGGAGACTGGTGCCTGTTGGCGGCGTCCACGGACGGGCAGGTGCTGGGGGTCGGCGTCGACCTGGAGAGCGGAGTAGCCGCAGATTTTGAGGGATTTGGACAGGTTGCACTTTCGGCACGGGAACGGGACGAACTGCAGAAGGTGGAGCCGGCCCTGCAGCCGGGTTTCCAGACACGTCTGTGGACGCGCAAGGAGGCAGTACTGAAGGCCCTCGGCAGGGGGCTGGCCGTCGTTGACCCGGCTCTCGTGGATGTTGCCGGTTCTGTTCCGCTGCTGCTGGGCCAGGAAGAAAGCCACAAGCACTGGGTGCTCGACGCCGTGGACCCAAGTTCGCTAGGGCTGCCCGGTTCGTTTACGGCAACGATGGCGGTTCTCTTAGGTCCCGAGCTTGGTTCCAATTAGGGCGGGGCCATCATTGCGAAGGCGAGCGTGACGTAGCCCAAGGCGCCGGCCATGTCCTTGAGCAGCGCTGGGTCGATGTTCTCTATGTCGTCGCAGCTGCTGTGGTAGCAGGGGTCGTGATCTTCGCCCTCGATCCCACCGAATTCGGTCACCTGCCTGGAGTTTTTTCGGTCGTCATCGCCGGAAAAGAGCCCTCCGGCGGGGATGCCAGCTCCAATGAAGGGCTCGTAATCCGACTCGCCATCGAACTCAGTTGCCTCCGCGGCCAGCGAATTCCTTGCGAAATAGTCGAGGAACTGGCGCTCGATCTCGCCCGAACCGCGGGGACCGGCATTGCCAAAGCTGGAGCCGTCACCATCATGAACGAATCGTCCGCCGTTGGATGAGGCGACCATGTCCAGGTTGAGGTCTAACATCGTTTGCGAGATTTCGCGGTCGGTGAGGGTGTCCACGTAATGCCGGGAACCCAGCAGGTCAACCTCCTCGGCACCCCAGAAGGCAAAACGGACCCTGTTCTTAGGGCGGACTCCTGTTTCGGCCATCCAGCGGGCAGTTTCGATGATGGCGGCAACGCCGCTGGCGTTGTCGTTTATCCCGGGTCCCCTGCGGACGGAGTCGAGGTGTCCGCCCACAACGATGGTGTGTTCCGGATTTCCCGCAGTTTCGGCGAGGATGTTGAAAGTCTCCACGTCCGCCTCACGATTGTGGTCCCTATAGGTGAAGACCTGCCGGACCGGCTTGTACCCGGCATCGCGGAGCTGGTCCTCAACGTACCGGGCGGAAGCTTCATAGCCTGCTGTCCCCGCAGCCCGGTTTCCTCCCGAGTCATCAGCAACTTTCTGCAGCTCCTCGAGGTGTTGTATCAGATTGCTGTTGGCGAAGGCTGCGCGCACCTGGTTGGCAGCGTCCTTCGGCGCGGGGGTGACCGTATCCGGCACTGGCGTGGTCGTCGGCCGTGGTTCCAGCGGCGATTCCTGCGCCGGCAACGTCACGGCCGGCGGCGCCTCGAGGGGAGCCCTCGCGGCAGGCGCTGAACACGCCGACAGCGCCATTGCAGCCGCGGCGACAACGACTCCTGCGGTGCTCCCACACACTCTACGGCTCGGGCGGAACGCATCCATGGTTGAAAGCTACCTCTTGCTTCAGGGCAGAGAAAGACTCTTGGTAAGAGACAGGTACAGCTCCGCACCAGCCCTGGAAGTGCCCAAGTACGTAGGTATTGGTCGGGCCAACTATGCAGGTACTCGGGACGGTTGCAATGCGGTGTTGTACCTGCCTACTGTCGATTAGCAGGTTTAAGTGGCGTAGGTTGCATCCGTGGAAGACTCGCGGCGGTAAGCCAGATATTAGCTGCTGGGGAAAATATTGGTGACCGCAGCGTTTCCGTTTCGCCGCATTTTGTGCGGTGGTCTTTGAAAAGTGAGTGGACAGGACGCAGGCGTCTGAGGCCCTCACACACAAGCTGGCAGGAAACTACCCAAATGCAGGATATTTTTGAATCCCTGGAATCCGAAGTCCGTAGCTATTGCCGAGGCTGGAATACCGTTTTCGAGCGTGCGGCTGGCAGCAGGATCTACGACGAGGATGGCCGTGAATACCTTGATTTCTTTTCCGGGGCAGGAGCCCTGAACTACGGGCATAACCACCCGGCACTTCTACAACCGCTGGTGGATTATTTGCTGTCCGGAGCAGTCATTCATTCCCTGGATATGAAAACTTCAGCGAAGCGGCGGTTCCTTCAAACGTTCCAGGAACTGATCCTCAAGCCAAGAAATTTGGACTATAAGGTAATGTTTCCGGGCCCAACGGGGACGAATTGCGTGGAGGCTGCTCTGAAGCTGGCCAGAAAAGTTACAGGGCGGTCCCACATTCTTGGTTTCACTAACGCATTCCATGGGATGACGCTTGGCTCGCTGGCGGTAACTGGCAACGCCATGAAGCGTCACGGTGCCGGCATTCCCCTGGCCAACGCATCGAGCATCCCCTATGACGGATTCCTCGAGGACGAGGGAACTGGATTCCAATGGCTTCGGCTGGCGCTCAAGGACTCGGGATCAGGACTTGAAAGGCCTGCCGCGATCATCGTCGAAACTGTTCAGGGCGAGGGCGGACTCAGGGCGGCACGGGCGTCCTGGCTCCGCGAACTTTCAGACATCTGCCATCAGCATGGGATTCTGCTCATTGTCGATGACGTACAGGCAGGCTGCGGACGAACCGGCACATTCTTCAGTTTCGAATCTGCAGGCATTGTTCCGGATATCGTCTGCCTTTCGAAATCCATCTCGGGCTTCGGATTGCCTTTGGCCCTAACGCTGTTCAAGCCCGAGCTGGATCTTTGGAAGCCGGGAGAGCACAACGGTACTTTTCGCGGGCACAACCCAGCTTTTGTCACGGGTGCGGCGGCGCTGGAGCACTTCTGGCGGGATAAAACTTTTGAATCGAGGACAGCGGCACGTTCAGCGCAGCTGCACGAGGGGCTGTCCCGTATTGCAGCCACGGCTGGAGGCGCCACAGTGCGGGGCCGGGGCATGTTGACCGGAATTCATTACTCCGATACCAAGACGGCAGGGCAAATCGCAGCTGAGTCCTTTGCCCGCGGCCTTCTCGTGGAGACTTCCGGGCCCGAGGGTGAAGTACTCAAGACCATGCCTGCGCTCACAATCACCGCCGAGGACCTGCAACGCGGGCTCGCAATCTTGGCGGGAGCGGCCGAATCCGTCACGGGACACAGAACGGCTTTGAAAACTGTCGCCTGACTCCGCCTGGATCACTCGATTGTGCCTGAACGGGAATAACCGCCGTACGACGACGTAAGAAATGCGGGGAATCCAATGAACGTGCCACTAGTACCTCCGTCCGATCACGAGTCCATAGAACCTGCAAAGCTAAATGAAACCACGGCAAGCCGCGTGGCCACGGCCCCGCTCTGGACCGAATGGAGCCGGCCCCTGCACGAGGGCGCCGGACCCGCGGTGCCCAGAGGGTCCCTGATCGTACAGAAGTTTGGGGGATCCTCAGTAGCTGACGCCGCCGGCATTTGCCGGGCCGCCCGCAGGATAGCCAAGACCCGCGAGGCCGGTTACCAGGTAGTTGCCGTGGTATCCGCCATGGGAGATACAACCGACCAGCTGTGCGACCTTGCTGCCGGTGTTTCCCAGAACCCGAACCCAGGAGCGCTGGACGCCCTGCTCAGCATGGGGGAGGCCGTTTCCTCGTCCCTATTGGCCATGGCCCTAGTGGACTGCGGCCAGGCGGCACGAACGTTCACCGGCAGTCAGGCCGGGCTAATAACCGACAGCGTTCACGGTAAGGCACGCATTACCGACGTCCGGCCCGGACGCATCCGGACGTGCCTCGACCACGACACAGTACCGATCGTGGCGGGCTTTCAAGGCAGGACGCAGAAAGGCCGGCGGGTGACGACGCTCGGACGGGGAGGGTCAGACCTGACAGCGGTGGCACTCGCCGCCGCCCTCGGAGCGGGCATCTGCGAGATCTACACAGACGTGGACGGCGTTTACACAGCTGATCCCCGCATTGTTCCGACGGCGCGAAAGATCGCCGCCCTGTCGAGCGAGGAAATGCTCGAATTCTCTGCCTGCGGCAGCAAGGTCATGCACCTGCGCAGCGTCGAGTACGCCCGCCGCTTCGGCCTTCCCCTCCATGTCAGATCCTCATTCACCGACGAGATGGGAACCCTGATTTTGCCAGGACTTGACCGGAGCCCCTTCCAAAGGCCTGCACCAGAGCAGGCAGTGATAACCGAGGTGTCCGGATGCGAGGCACTGGCGGAAATTACCGTTGCCGGACTGCCCGATGACCCCGAAAGCATGTCCGCACTCTTCCGCACCCTTTCGCAGTCGGTGACCATCCAATCGGTCGTTGAGAAGAGACCTGGGCCAGCCCGGCGTGCTGACGTGGTATTTTCGCTGCCGGCGTTGCAGGCCGCTACTGCTTTATCAGTGCTGCGCGCCCAGCAGAGCGATCTCGACTTTCAGGATCTGCAGCACAATGGACGAGCTGGCAAGGTCATGCTGTCCGGACTCGGCATGAGGTCATCTCCTGCGGTTTTCTCCACCTTCTTCAGTGCACTGTCAAAGGCCAGAGTTGACCTCGATCTGATTGAAATTTCAGAGACAGGCCTAAGTGCACTTACGGGGGCGGATCAGTTGGAGACAGCTGTCCGCGCAGTGCGGTCAGCGTTTGGCCTGGCCATGGACGGAGTCGGAAAAGTTTCAGGGGGCGTGCGGCTCGCTGCCACCCGCGGCCCACGGCCGGGTGGCGTCAGCCGGCCGGAGACATCCAAGGATGGCCGCCGGTCGTCGTCCCCCGTTCCAGCCCCGCTGGGCGTTCACACCCTTTAAGGGGCGCGCCGGCCGAGCTGACACGACTGAACGAAGACCGAGGATATGCGGATGCCAATGCCAATGAAGGAATCAGCAAAATGACCAAAAACGTGAAGGTGCACAACCGTGGCGATGTCCGCCCGGCCGAGCTGCGCGGGATCCTGACAACTGGGCAGAACGGGGCCGGGCCAGTGCTGGCGTCGGCCTTTCCGGATCACGTAGCACGGTGGAGCAGAGGCGAACGGCTGAACCAGCTGTTTGAGGACCGGTGTGACGCCTACACGGACCAGGGTCGCGCCGATCAGCTCGCGGTGGACGCGGAGGATGTTGTCTTTACCTACGAGGACCTGGATCGGCGGGCCAACCAGTTAGCACGCTATCTCCTTGCTGCGGGTGCGCGGCCGGGGGACCGCATAGCCCTGCTGTTCGATCAGCCATCTTACGCCTATGTCGCGATGCTGGGAGTACTCAAGATCCGCGCCGCCTATGTTCCGCTGGATCCGGGCTTCCCTCCGGACCGACTCAAGTACATCGTCGAAGACGCCGACGTGACCGCAGTCCTCAGCCTCTCACATCTTCAGGATCTGTTGCCTGAAGTTGCCGCGCTGACAGTTTCCCTGGACGACGTCCGCGGGCACGTGGACGCGCAGGACCCGTCCCGGATGGAAGAACCTTTGGAGGGCGGAACGGCAGATGAACTCGCCTACATCATTTACACGTCCGGATCTACCGGCAGGCCAAAGGGCGTTGCAATAGACCACGCAAGCATCTGCAACTTCGTGCGGGTCGCGTCGGCCCTCTACGGGATCGAGCCCACCGACCGCGTATACCAGGGAATGACCATTGCCTTCGATTTCTCCGTTGAAGAAATTTGGGTTTCATGGCTAGCCGGAGCCACGTTGGTTCCCAAGCCCGCAGGTTCCACCCTTCTTGGCGCTGACCTAGCCTCCTATTTGATTGCCAAACGCATCAGCGCCCTGTGCTGTGTGCCGACCTTGCTCGCCACTATCGATGAAGACCTGCCGGAATTGCGTTTCCTGCTAGTCTCCGGTGAGGCGTGTCCTAGGGACCTGGTGACGCGCTGGCACATTCCCGGCCGTCGTTTCCTCAATGTCTACGGTCCGACCGAGGCGACCGTTACGGCCACGTGGGCCCTCGTTGACCCGGGCGGCCCTGTTTCATTGGGTGTCCCGTTGCCAACCTACTCGGCCGTCATCCTCGATCCCGCCGACAGCAGGACACTTCCACTCGGGGAGTCCGGGGAAATAGGGCTTGCGGGAGTCGGCCTCGCGCGAGGATACGTCAATCGCCCGGACCTTACGGAGAAGGCTTTTATTCCTGACTTCCTCCAGATCAGCAATAATCCCTCGGGGAGAATCTACCGCACAGGGGACTTGGGCCGAATCAACAAGGATGGTGAAATCGAGTACCTCGGCCGCATTGACACCCAGGTCAAGATCCGCGGATACCGGATCGAGCTGGCCGAGATCGAATCGTTCCTTTTGCAATTCCCAGGGATCGCGCAGGCAGTCGTTGACACCGTCGAAGCAGAGCCTGGAGTGCTGGAACTGGCCGCCTATTACACGCTTCGCCATGATGCCGCGAGTGTTGAAACGCGCGACATGTATCAGATGCTTCGCACCAGGCTTCCCGGATACATGGTGCCGGCCTACTATGAAGAACTTAAATCCATACCGATGATGGCCAGCGGCAAGGCGGACCGGAAGCAATTACCGCGCCCCTCCAACAGAGTCAGCCCGGCAAGCACAGGGGCCTACACACCCCCCGCTTCACCCGCTGAGACGTCATTGGTGGAGCAGCTCGAGGCGATACTTGCGCTCGACCGGATCTCGACAGACGCTCACTTTTTCAATGACCTTGGCGCTAATTCATTGCTGATGGCGCATTTTTGCGCCCGCATCCGCCGGGAAACCTCCCTGACGCCGGCAGCGATGCAGGATATCTACCAGCACCCTACCATCCGTCAGCTCGCCGCGGTGCTCACGGAAGCACAGCCCGAAGCAACTGCGGCGCCAGCGGATTACGACACGGGCCCATGGACAAATACAGTCGTCAAGCCGCCGACCACCTTCCAGTATGTAACGTGCGGCGTCATCCAGATGGCGTTCTTCTTGGGCTACACCATGTACGCTGCCTGGCTGCTGATTGCCGGCTACGAATGGGTGTCCGGCGGAAACGGTTGGGTGGAGATGTGGCTACGTTCCGTCGGCTTCGGCGCGGCCATGTTCCTGGCCCTGTCCGTGACCCCAATCATCATTAAGTGGGTTCTCGTCGGTCGCTGGAAGCCGAGGGGTATCCAAATTTGGAGCATGGGCTATGTCCGATTCTGGCTGGTAAAAACACTGACGCGGGCTAATCCTCTCGTGCTGTTCGCCGGTTCACCGCTCTACATTTTCTATCTGCGGCTTCTCGGCGCCAAAATCGGTAAGGGAGTGGTCATCTTCTCCCGACATGTGCCGGCGTGCCCGGACCTGCTCATGGTTGGCGACAACACCGTGATCCATAAAGATTCCTACTTCCTCTGCTACCGGGCCCGCCCTGGCCTAATTGAGACTGGCTCGGTGACGCTCGGTAATAATGTGCTGATCTCTGAGAAGACCACGCTGGACATCGGCACCTCCATGGGCGATGACTCGCAGCTGGGGCATGCCTCTTCACTACAGACCCCGCAGTCTATTCCACCGGGTCAGGCGTGGCATGGCTCTCCGGCAGCGCGAACGACCGCCAACTACCGTCGGGTGCCCGCTGCCAACTGCACAACCCGCAGACGCGTCATCTTCAGCGTGTTGCAGCTGTTCAACCGGCTTGTCCTGGTCGTTCCTGGCGGCGTCCTCCTGCTCGCCGCCCTGCTACCCTCCTATCTGGACTCCGAACACCTGCACCTCGGCCAGTCCAGCTTCTATGTCGACGTCTTGGCCGCCACACTAGTCCTCTTCATTTCCGGGCTCATCGGCGGGCTGCTCTTCGTCCTCACCGTTCCGCGACTGCTCAATCTGTTTCTCAAGCCTGACAAGGTATACCCGCTCTATGGCGTGCACTTTTCCATCCAGCGGATGATAGCAAGGATTTCGAATGTCAAGCTCTACAAGGACGTCTTCGGCGACAGCTCGTACATCGTTTATTATCTGCGCGCCCTCGGCTACGATCTGCGCAAGGTGGAGCAGACGGGATCAAACTTCGGCCCCACGCTGGCCCACGAATCCCCCTTCTTGAGCACTGTCGGAACTGGAACAATGGTTTCAGACGGACTAAATATGATGAATGCAGACTTCTCCAATACGTCTTTCCGTCTGTCAGCTGTGCGTGTCGCAGGCCGCAATTTCCTGGGAAACGACGTTACCTTTCCGATCGGCGCCCGCGTCGGGGAGAACTGCCTCCTCGCCACCAAAGTGATGGTCCCGATCGATGGCCCGGTCCGTCGCGATGTGGGACTGCTCGGTTCTCCCGCCTTCGAGATCCCCAGATCTGTCCAGCGCGATGCTCAGTTTGATGAACTCAAGATCGAAGAGGCCAAGAACCGACTTCTGCCGGCCAAGAACCGTCACAACATCGTGAGCATGATGCTCTTCTTGGCGGTTAATTGGTTTCAGTTGTTTGCCGCCGCGCTCTTCGGTGGCGTTGCGGTCACCGCCCATGGCTTCCTCGGCGTGCTGGCGGTATCCCTCTCAATGCTCGGCTTCCTGATATTCCGCATACTTTTTAGGGTACTGGTGGAGCGTTCGGTGATGGGTTTCCGCCAACTGAAGCCGCAGTACTGCTCCATCTATGACCCCTATTTTTGGCGACATGAAAGGCTGTGGAAGCTACTCGCTACGCCGCCGTTCAACGGAACTCCCTTCAAGGCCTGGGTCTGGAGGTTGTTGGGCGTGAAAGTGGGCAAACGGCTGTACGATGCCGGCCTAACCATCCCAGAGAAAACGCTGGCCTCCATCGGCGATGACTGCGCCTTCAACGAAGAAACAATCATTCAAGGCCATTCCATGGAAGACGGCACCTTCAAGTCCGGCCCGACTGTTCTGGGAAACCGCTGCTCCGTGGGCGTCTTGGCCTTCGTCCACTATGGCGTGACAATGCAAGACGGTTCGACGGTTATGGCTGACGCCTTTCTGATGAAGGGCACAGATGTCCCGGAGAACACGGTGTTCGCCGGGAATCCGGCTCGCGCCGCCTCGCATCGGTCGCCCGAAGCTCCGGGGCTTCCAGCCGCAACGCGGGGGCCCCGGCACAAGGCCGTGCACTACGCGCGGGTCCACTCTACAAGGTCCCTTCCGGCAGGAGTCCACCGGAGTTCTTCTGCACGAGGTCATGTTCTAAGGCGGGTTAGATGACTACAGCAGCTACTCAGTCCGTTGGACTGGTCGGTTGGCGCGGCATGGTCGGCTCCGTCCTGATGCAGCGCATGCAGGAAGAGGGCGACTTCGCCAACATCAACCCGGTATTTTTCTCCACCTCAAACGCGGGAGGCGCCGCCCCGTCGGTTGCCGGTGCTGCCGCGGGCGCGGCCGGCAAGCTCGAGTACGCGTTCGACGTCGACACGCTGGCGAAGCTGCCCATTATTGTCACCACCCAAGGCGGGGACTACACCAAACAGGTCCACGGTGAGCTGCGCAGCCGCGGCTGGGACGGCCTCTGGATCGACGCCGCCTCCACCCTGCGCATGAACGATGACTCCATCATCGTCCTGGACCCGATCAACCGCGACGTCATCGACAAGGGACTCGCCAACGGCGTCAAGGACTTCATCGGCGGCAACTGCACCGTATCCTGCATGCTGATGGGCCTCGGCGGCCTTTTCAAGAACGGCCTCGTCGAGTGGGGCACGTCCATGACTTACCAGGCAGCCTCCGGCGGCGGCGCGCGGCACATGCGCGAGCTGCTCACCCAGTTCGGCACGCTCAACGCCGAGGTCAGCACGGAACTGGACGACCCGGCGTCGGCCATCCTGGACATCGACCGCAAGGTGCTGGCCCACCAGCGGAGCGAGATCGACGCCACCCAGTTCGGTGTCCCGCTGGCCGGTTCGCTGATCCCCTGGATCGACGCGGACCTCGGCAACGGACAGTCCAAGGAGGAGTGGAAGGCCGGCGTCGAGACGAACAAGATCCTTGGCACCTCGGATGACAACCACGTGATCATGGACGGCCTCTGCGTGCGGATCGGGGCCATGCGCTCCCACTCGCAGGCGCTCACTTTGAAGCTGCGCGAGGACCTCTCCGTTGCCGAAATCGAGAAGCTGCTCGCAGAGGACAACGAATGGGCCAAGGTGGTGCCCAACTCCAAGGAAGCCTCGATGGCCGACCTGACTCCCGTGGCTGCCTCGGGCACGCTGACCATTCCGGTGGGACGCATCCGCAAGCTCGAGATGGGCCCGCAGTACATCAGCGCCTTCACCGTCGGCGACCAGCTCCTCTGGGGCGCCGCCGAGCCGCTGCGCCGCATGCTCAACATCGCGGTCGAAACGATCTAGGCACCGGTCGCAATGAGGCCTAGTCAATTGGACGACGTGAAAAGGCGTAGTCAGATGATCGAGGTAACGCCTGGCCGTACGGGGCCGGGTCAAGAGCAAATTGCCCCGATGGCACCTGCAGACACTGGTGTGACGGTCTACTTTCCGGGAGGTGGTCAGGACCTGATCTACGTTCAGATCAACGGGCAATGGGTGGCCTACGAAAAGTCTGTTCCGCCGCAAGCGCCCAACTCCACCGAGACCCTACCCGAACCGCAGGTGGTTCACTGGGCCGGCTACACTTGCCACAGCCCATATGAAATTACCCGGGAACCTCAGCGCCGTGTGTACTACGACCCCGCTGCCCGGCCGGACCTGTTCCCGATCAAAGACGGTGGTCCGCCTACCGCGCCGCTGCCCGTCCTGAACTTTGTCGACGATTCCGAGGACCCGAAACCGTGGCTTGATCCTGAAACAGCCAGCCGGTTCTCATCCGACGAGGCCAGGACGGTTATGAACCTCCTGAACTACGATCCGCGAACGACTTCCCCGGAGCTTGCCCGGAAGTCAGTCCCGGCGGAAAGGCCGCGGCAGCGCCGCCGCCGGGCCCCCACATTATTGGCTGGGGCTCTGCTTTCTCCCAAGGATCCCACAGGCTCGCGACCTAGGATGGTTGAATCAGACAGTCACATCCTAGGGAGACCGCAATGTCCAGTGAAGCCAGCACCATGGAGTTCGTCGGCCAGGTGGCCATGAAGTGGCTCGAAGACTTTGCGGACAATCCCAAGCACGGAAGCTACATGGAAGCCGTGGCCGATCTGACCACCCTGATCCTTGGCGGTGCCATTGAAGCGGCCGGGCTCGTAGGTGAGGAAGGCGCCGGAGTCATTGGCTTCCCGGATGAGCTGGAGGAAGAGGCCCAGGCAGGCTGACAGCGCCCGTCCGGATCCAGACAGCGCCGGTCAGAGGCGGTTCGCTCCGGTCACCCGGACCACCGCAGTGCCGGTTTCGTCCGACGCGGCCAGATCCACCTCCGCGGAGATCCCCCAGTCATGGTTGCCCGCCGGGTCATCGAAGATCTGCCGGACCTTCCAGGCACCGGGCTCCTCGGTGATGATGAGCAGCCCGGGACCGCGCGCGTCAGGACCGGTGCCGATGTCATCATGCTCGTCGAAGTAGTCGTCCAGGACGCCTTCCCAGCGGGCCGCGTCCCAGCCGGCATCGCCGTCGAGCTCGCCCAGGGCAGCGGCGTCCTCGTCCGCAAAAAGCTCGACGCGCCGGAACATCTCGTTCCGTACCATGACCCGGAAGGCCCGGATGTTGGACGTCAGCGACGGCGGCGGGGGCGGCGGTGCGTCGTGCGGCGTTGGGGCGGCCCCGGAGGCCAGTTCCTCCCACTCGTCCAGCAGGCTGGAGTCCACCTGCCGCACCAGCTCACCGAGCCAGGCGATCAGGTCCTCGAGGTCCTCCCGCAGCGCATCCTGCGGAACGGTCTGCCGGAGTGCCTTGAAGCCGTCCGCCAGGTAGCGCAGCACGATGCCCTCGGAGCGGGCAAGGCCGTAGAACTGCACGAACTCGCCAAAGTTCATCGCACGCTCGTACATGTCACGGATGATCGACTTGGGGGCCAGTTCAAAGTCGCCCACCCACGGCGCAGCCTTGCGGTACACCTCGAAGGCCTCGCCCAGGATTTCCGCGAGCGGCTGGGGGTAGGTGACCTCGTCGAGCATGGCCATCCGCTGCTCATATTCGATGCCGTCCGCCTTCATGGCAGCCACGGCCTCACCGCGTGCCTTTTTCTGCTGAGCGGACAGGATCTGCCTGGGCTTCTCCAGCGTGGCTTCAATCACGGACACGACGTCGACGGCGTAGGACGGCGACTCGGGGTCCAGCAGGTCCAGCGCCGCCAGCGCAAACGGGGAGAGCGGCTGGTTCAGGGCAAAGTTCGGCTGCAGGTGGACGGTCAGGCGCACGGTGCGGCCGTCCGTTCCCTGCTCCGCAGCCGGGATGCGCTCCACAACCTCGGCCGCGAGCAGCTCCCGGTAGATCCCCAGGGCCTTCTTCATGAGCCGAAGCTGCGAAGGTCGGCCTTCGTGGTTCTCCGTGAGGAGCCGGCGCGCCGCGGCGAACGGGTCGCCCGGACGCTCCATGAGGTTCATGAGCATCGCATGCGTCACCGTGAAACTGGAGCTCAGCGGGTCCGGAACCGAGTCCACCAGGCGGTTGTAGGTGGGCTGGCCCCAGGACACGAACCCCTCCGGCGGCTTCTTCTTCACCACCTGGCGCAGCTTCCGCTGGTCGTCGCCGAACTTCGCGGTCGCTTTGGCCATCGCCTTGACGTTCTCCACCACGTGCTCGGGGGCCTGCACCACCACCGTGCCGGCCGTGTCGTAGCCGGCCCGGCCGGCCCTGCCGGCAATCTGGTGGAACTCACGGGAGTTGAGCAGGCGGGTGCGTACGCCGTCGTACTTGCTCAGTGCAGTAAGCACGACGGTACGGATGGGAACGTTGATTCCCACGCCCAGCGTGTCAGTACCGCAGATGACCTTAAGCAGGCCGGCCTGGGCCAGCTGCTCGACGAGCCGGCGGTACTTGGGCAGCATGCCGGCGTGGTGCACGCCGATGCCATGCCGGACCAGGCGGTTCAGCGTCTTGCCGAATCCTGCCGCGAAGCGGAAGTTCGCGATGAGCTCGGCAATCTTGTCCTTTTCCTCGCGCGTGCAGACGTTGATGCTCATCAGCGTCTGGGCGCGCTCAATCGCCTCCGCCTGGCTGAAATGCACCACGTAGACCGGCACTTCCCTGGTGCCAAGCAGTTCTTCGAGGGTCTCGTGGACGGGCGTCTCGCGGTAGTAGTAGTGCAGCGGAATGGGGCGCTCGGACGAGCTGACCGTGGTGGTGGGCCGTCCCGTGAGTTCGGTCATGCCGGCTTCGAAGCGGCTGACGTCGCCCAGCGTGGCGGACATGAGGAGGAACTGCGCCTGCGGGAGTTCCAGCAGCGGAACCTGCCACGCCCAGCCGCGCTGCGGATCGGAGTAGAAATGGAACTCGTCCATGATGACGGCGCCCAGATCGGCCGTTGCGCCTTCGCGGAGGGCGGTGTTGGCCAGGATCTCGGCGGTGCAGCAGATAATCGGAGCGTCCTGGTTCACGCCGGAGTCGCCGGTGATCATGCCGACGTTCTCCGCCCCGAAGATCTCGCAGAGCGCGAAGAACTTTTCGGACACCAGGGCCTTGATGGGGGCCGTGTAGTAACTGCGATCGCCACGGGCCATTGCCTGGAAATGGGCCGCAATGGCAACGAGGGACTTGCCTGATCCGGTTGGCGTCGCGAGGATCACGTTGGCGCCGGAGGCCAGCTCCATGATGGCCTCGTCCTGGGCCGGGTAGAGCTGCACGCCGCGGCTTTCGGTCCACTCCACGAAGCGCTCGTACAGCGTGTCCGGGTCCGCGCCGGTTCCGGTGGTGATCCGTGCGGACGGGGCGGGGAGCTGCTCAAGGAGTTTCATTGCCTTCCAGCTTAGTGCCAGCGCGTCCCTGAACGATTTCGTGCCTGCCCGGCGCTAGGCTCGCCCTGCCAGGACAAAACCTAGAGACCAAGCTTCAACGAACTACGGTCCACGAACAACTGGAGGCCATGTGTGGGATCCCGCCAAATACGTTCAGTTCGGGGACTACCGGCAGCGCCCGTTCTTTGACCTGACCGCCCGGGTCCTCGCCGACGCCCCGCGGCAGGTGGTGGACCTGGGCTGCGGCCCCGGAAACCTGACCGCCACGCTCGCGGCCCGCTGGCCAGACGCGCAAGTTGTGGGCTTGGATTCCTCAGCCGAGATGCTGGCAATGGCCGAACAGCACCGGCAGTCCGCCCCGGGGCTGGAGTTCAGCCGCGGCGACATCGCCTCCTGGCTGCCCTCCGAGGACACAGACGTGGTGGTGAGCAACGCGGCGCTGCAGTGGGTCCCCGGGCACCCCGAACTGCTGGCCGGCTGGCTGGCGGCGCTGAAGCCGGGAGCGTGGTTCGCCCTGCAGGTGCCGGGCAACTTCACTTCCGCTTCCCATACCCTGATGCGCGACGTCGCCGAGTCGCCGAAGTGGGCCGGCAAGCTTGCCGGCGTGCTGCGCCACGATGAGGCGGTGGCGCCGCCCGCACGCTACTTGGAGATCATGCTCGACGCCGGGTGCGCCGCTGACGCATGGGAAACCACCTACCAGCAGGTGCTCACCGGCGATAACCCGGTGCTGGACTGGGTGCGGGGCGCAGGCCTGCGGCCCGTGCTGGCCGCGCTTTCGCCGGAGGACGTCGCCGGGTTCGAGGCCGAATACGGCGCGCGGCTGACCGACGCCTATCCGCCAACTCCGCACGGCACGGTGTACCCGTTCCGCAGGATCTTTGCAGTGGCCCGCAAGCTCTAGGGCAGCATGCTCCCGGCTCGCGGCGCAACCCGCCCCGCAACCTCCCGCGCGGTCCTATGTGATCTGGCTTACAATGGCCAAGCGGTTATTGGGGGCCGAGCCTGGCTCCCATACGCCCAGGCGATGAAGGAGGCGCGGTGCTTTTCGGCCTGATGCTCCGCCTCCTGGGCGAACACCGGACGGCTGTCTGGGCGATCATCGCGCTGCAGGTGGTGCAGACCGCGGGAAACCTGCTGTTGCCGACGCTGAACGCGAGCATCATCGACGACGGGATCCTCGCCAACCAGCCCGGAGTAATCCTGGGGCTCGGCGGCTGGATGATGGTGCTCACCGCTTTGCAGGCTGCAGCCGCCCTGGGCGCCGGGTACCTGGGGGCCGACGTCGCCATGAAGATCGGCCACCGCCTGCGGCGCGAGCTGTTCTCCCAGGTCCAGGCCATGTCGTCCCAGGAGATCGGGACGTTCGGCACGGCCAGCCTTGTCACCAGGTCCACCAACGACGTCCAGCAAATCCAGACGTTCGCGGTCCTGGTTTTCACCATGCTCGCAGCGGCGCCCGTCATGGGCATCGGCGGAATCATCCTGGCGGTCCAGCAAAATGCGGCCCTGTCCGCCGTCGTCATTGTCATAGTCCCGCTGCTAGTGCTCATCATGTACCTGATCGTGCGCCGCCTCATCCCGCTCTACCGGACGGGGCAGGCACTCATCGACGGCGTCACCCGGATCCTCCGCGAACAGATTATCGGCGTCAACGTCATCCGCGGCTTCGTCCGGCAGAAGCACGAGGCGGCGCGCTTCGCGGAAGCGAACCGGAGGCTGACCCGAAACAACCTCCAGTCCGCCCTCCTGGTGGCCGGCATGCTGCCGATGATCATGATCGTGGTGAACCTCTCCTCGGTGGCCGTGGTCTGGTTCGGCGGCCACCTGATCATCAGCGGCAGCATGGAGGTGGGCGCCCTCACGGCCTTCATCGCCTACATCCTGCAGATCCTGCTGGCCATCATGATGGCCATGTACGTACTCAGCACCGCACCGCGCGCGGCCGTCTGCGCCGAACGGATCCAGGATGTGCTGGATGTGACCCCGGCTCTGGGCGTGCCCGCCCCGGAACGCACCGGGACGCGTCCCGCGGCCGCGGTGCAGGCCCCGCCGGAGCCCGGCGCCCCGGGCGGCGGCGCCCGGTCCGCCGGCGGGGGAGTGGAATTCAGCCACGTCTGGTTCGCCTACCCCGGGGCGGAGTCCCCCGTCCTGGCGGACATCTCCTTTACCGCGGTCCCCGGCACCACCACGGCCATCATCGGGGCCACCGGCAGCGGCAAAACCACGCTACTGAATCTCCTCCCGCGGTTCCTGGACGCCACCTCCGGTGAAGTCCTGTTGGCCGGAGCCGACGCCCGGACCCTGCCCGCCGGCCGGCTGCGGGAACGGATCTCAGTGGTGCCGCAGCACTCCTACCTCTTCTCCGGCTCCGTGGCGACCAATCTGCGGATGGCCGCGCCGGAGGCCACCGAGGACGAGCTGTGGCAGGCCCTGCAGCTGGCGCAGGCCGATGACTTCGTCCGCCGGCTCCCGGACGGCCTCCATGCAGCCGTCGCCCAGGGCGGGGCCGGGCTTTCGGGCGGGCAGAGGCAGCGTCTCTGCATTGCCCGCGCCATGCTCCGCCCCGCGGACCTCTACCTCTTTGACGACAGTTTTTCCGCCCTCGACTATGCCACCGAGGCTGCTGTCCGGGAGGCCATGGCGCCCGCGCTGGAAGCAGCCACGGTGCTCCTGGTGGCCGAACGCATTCCCACCATCATGGGCGCGGACCTCATCCTGGTGCTGGAGGAAGGCCGGCTGGTCGCCCAGGGGACCCACGCCGAACTGCTGGAATCGTCGTCCACCTACCGGGAGATCGCCGAATCCCAGCTGGCCCTTGATGAGCAGCCGTGAGCAGCGGGCGGCCATGAAGGGCACCCACGCGGCCAGGCGCACCACCGGCACTTTCCTGCCGGCCGCCAAACGCCTGCTGGGCCTGCTGCGCCCGTCCGGAGGCAGGATGGTCCTGGCCGTCGCGGCCACCTGCGGCTTCGCCGCCCTCAATGTGGCGGCTCCCAAGCTCCTGGGCGACGCCACCGACGTCGTTGTCGACGGCTTCATGCATGCGACGTTCGACGCCGGCAAACTTGCCATGCTGCTCGGCGTGGTCTCGCTGATGTACGTCGGGACGTCCGTCTTCAACTGGGTCCAGGGCGCGCTGACCGCCCAGGCGGTGCAGCGGCTGGTCTTCGGCCTCCGCGCCGCCGTCGAGGACAAACTGCACCGGCTGCCGTCGGCGCACTTCCACGAACAGGCCAGGGGCGATGTCCTCAGCCGGGCCACCAACGACGTCGACAACATCTCCCAGGCACTCAATCAGCTGCTCACGCAGCTGATCATGTCCGTGCTGATGCTGTGCGGCTCGCTGGCCATGATGCTGTGGATCTCGCCGCTGCTGGCCGCCATCGCCCTGGTGTCCGTTCCCGTGTCCACGCTGATTACGGTGTTCATGGCACGGCAGTCCCAGACCTATTTCTCGGCCCAGTGGGCGTCCACCGGGGAGCTGAATGCCCACGTCGAGGAGTTCATCACCGGACACGAAGTGATCAAGGCGTTCGGGCAGCAGGACACGGCGGCGGCCATCTTCGGCCGCGGCAACGACCGGCTGGCCCGCGCCAGCGCGCGCGCCCAGTTCGTCTCGGGAGCCGTGCAGCCGCTCATGGTCTTCGTAGCCAACCTCAACTACGTGGCCGTGGCCGTCGTGGGCGCCCTGCAGGTGGCGGCCGGGGTAATGACCATCGGCGGCATTCAGGCGTTCATCCAGTTCAGCCGCCTGTTCACCCAGCCAATGGGGCAGATTGGCGGCATGCTCACGCTCATGCAGTCCTGCGCGGCCTCGGCTGAGCGGGTCTTCGCCCTGCTCGACGAGCCTGAGGTTCCACGCGAGGACGGCGTTCCGGCCCGCCAGGACAGCCTGCGCGGCCGGATTGACTTCGAGGACGTCACCTTCGCGTACACCCCGGGAGTGCCGGCCGCCAGCGGGCTGTCCTTCTCCGTCCTGCCGGGCCAGACAGTGGCCATCGTGGGCCACACGGGCGCGGGCAAGACCACCGTGGTGAACCTCCTCATGCGCTTCTATGAACTGGACTCGGGCCGGATCACGATTGATGGCACGGACATCTCCACGGTCCCCGTGGACTCGCTGCGGTCCAACTTCGCCGTGGTCATGCAGGACGTCTGGCTGTTCAGCGGGACCGTGCGCGAAAACATCGAATACGGCTCCCCGGGGGCGGATGATGACCGTATCCTGGCCGCGGCCGAGGCCAGCCACGTGGACCATTTCGTCAGGTCGCTGCCCGCCGGCTACGGCACGGTCCTGGGAGACGACGGCGATTCGCTGAGCCAGGGCCAGCGGCAACTGATCACGATCGCCCGGGCCCGGCTCGCCGACCGGAGCGTCCTGATCCTGGACGAGGCAACGAGTTCCGTGGACACCCGGACCGAGATGCAGATTAAGCTCGCAATGAACCGGCTGCGGCACGGCAAGACGAGCTTCATCATTGCGCACAGGTTGTCCACCGTGCGCGACGCTGATCTAATTCTGGTCATGGATCACGGACGCATTGTTGAACAGGGAACGCACAGCAGCCTGCTGTCCGTGGACGGCCATTACAGGCACCTGTATGAGGCGCAGTTCCGCGGGGTGGACCGCGAGCTCGGCGCCATCCGCCGGCACCGCGGCAGGCACGCCGCCGGCCGGCAGCGCTACCGGGAGTCAGGCCTGTGACCGCCGGCCATACCTTCCCGGGGCAGTGGAAACCGAACACCGGCAGCTCCGTGGCCCTCTTCGAGCAGCTGAGGCTGCACGTGATCGAGCAGGCGGACCAGGGGAAGCTTGCTCCCGGCACGCGGCTGCCGGCGGTGCGGAGCCTCGCCGAAACCCTCGGCGTCGCACCCCACACGGTGGCGCGGGCCTATAAGGAACTGGAAGCTGCGGGCGTCGTCGCCACCAAGGGGCGCAACGGAACGGTGGTCTGCGCCCGCGACGAGCGGTGGGGGACGTTGTCGGAGGCAGCCGCAGACTATGCCGCGGCCGCCAAATCACAGGGCGCAACGTTCGCCCAGGCGGTCCACCTGCTGGCTGCCGCTTACGACGCCGAGTAGCGGCGTGGCATAGCACACCCGCGTTTATATTCGAAGAAGTTTTCGACTAGCATTAGTGGGTGCCTAAAGCCGTAGCTGAAGAAACCGCTGTCGCCCCCTCCGCCGTCGTCCCCCTGAACCCCGCCAAACCGGCGCGTCCGGATCTTTCCCGGCTGGTGGTCAAGGGCGCCCGTGAGCACAACCTCCGCAACGTCGACCTCGACCTGCCGCGTGACGCCATGATCGTCTTCACCGGCCTGTCCGGTTCGGGAAAGTCCTCGCTCGCCTTCGACACCATTTTCGCCGAGGGCCAGCGCCGCTACGTCGAATCGCTCTCGGCCTACGCCCGGCAATTCCTGGGCCAGGTGGACAAGCCCGACGTCGACTTCATCGAGGGCCTGTCGCCTGCGGTCTCGATCGACCAGAAGTCCACGAGCAAAAACCCCCGCTCCACGGTGGGCACCATCACCGAAATTTACGACTACATGCGCCTCCTGTGGGCAAGGGTGGGCCGTCCGCACTGCCCCGTCTGCGGTGAACTCGTCATGAAGCAGACCCCGCAGCAGATCGTGGACCAGCTGCTCGAACTCGAGGACGGGACCCGCTTCCAGATCCTCGCTCCGGTGGTACGCGGCCGCAAGGGTGAGTTCGTGGACCTCTTCAAGGAGCTGACGGCGAAGGGCTATTCCCGCGCCCGGGTCGACGGCGACCTCGTCCAGCTGAGCGATCCGCCCAAGCTCGGCAAGCAGTTCAAGCACACCATCGAGGTGGTGGTGGACCGGCTCGTGGTCAAGGAGGGCATCCGGCAGCGGCTGACGGACTCCATCGAAACGGCACTCGGCCTGGCCGAGGGGCGCGTGCTGGCCGACTTCGTCGACCTTGATGCTGACGACGCGCACCGCACGCGGGCCTTCTCGGAAAACCTGGCCTGCCCCAACGAGCATCCCCTGGCCATCGATGAAATTGAGCCCAGGTCCTTCTCGTTCAACAACCCGTTCGGTGCCTGCTCGGCCTGCAGCGGCATCGGCACCCGGCTGGAAGTGGACGAGGAACTGATCATTCCGAATCCGGAGCTTGCGCTGGAGGACGGGGCGATCGCGCCGTGGTCCCTGGGCACCGCGACCACCGAGTACTGGAACCGGCTGCTCGGGGGGCTCGCCAAGGAGCTCGGATTCTCCATGACCACGCCGTGGCAGGACCTTCCCACGGACATTCGGCAGACCGTGCTGCACGGCAAGGACCACAAGGTGGTGGTCCAGTACCGCAACCGGTTCGGCCGGGAGCGCAAGTACAGCACCGGCTTCGAAGGCGTGGTGCAGTACGTGCACCGCAAGCACACCGAAACCGAGTCCGACTCCGCCCGGGACCGCTACGAGGAGTACATGCGGCAGATCCCCTGCCCCGCCTGCAACGGCGCCCGGCTGAACCCGGCGTCGCTCTCGGTTCTCATCAACGGTAAGTCCATCGCCGACGTCGCGCGGCTGCCCATGCGCGAATGCGCGGCATTCCTGGACAACCTCGTGCTGACCGGCCGTGAGGCGCAGATCGCCCATCAGGTCCTCAAGGAGATCCAGGCCCGCCTCACCTTCCTGCTGGACGTGGGCCTGGAGTACCTGAACCTGGAACGCCCCTCCGGTACCCTCTCCGGCGGCGAGGCTCAGCGCATCCGGCTGGCCACCCAGATCGGCTCGGGCCTTGTGGGCGTGCTGTATGTCCTGGACGAGCCGTCCATCGGTTTGCACCAGCGGGACAACCGGCGCCTGATCGAAACCCTGACCCGGCTCCGGGACCTGGGCAACACCCTCATCGTGGTCGAACACGACGAGGACACCATCCACGAGGCCGACTGGATCGTGGATATCGGCCCGGGAGCGGGCGAGCACGGCGGACAGGTGGTCCACTCCGGGTCCTACAAAGCACTCTTGGAGAACACGAAGTCCCTTACCGGGGACTATCTCTCCGGCAGGAAGCGCATCGACATCCCCAAGAAGCGGCGCAAGTACGACAAGAAGCGCGAGCTGAAGGTCGTCGGCGCCCGCGAGAACAACCTGGTCAACGTTGATGCGGCCTTCCCGCTGGGCCTGTTTACCGCGGTGACCGGCGTCAGCGGCTCGGGCAAGTCCACCCTGGTCAACGAGATCCTGTACAAGGTGCTGGCCAACAAGCTCAACGGCGCCAAGCAGGTGGCCGGCCGGCACAAGACTGTCCAGGGCCTCGAGCACCTGGACAAGGTGGTGCACGTCGACCAGAGCCCGATCGGCCGTACGCCGCGCTCCAACCCGGCCACGTACACGGGCGTGTTCGACCACATCCGGAAGCTCTTCGCCGAGACCACGGAGGCGAAGGTCCGCGGCTACCTCCCGGGACGGTTCTCCTTCAACGTCAAGGGCGGCCGGTGCGAAGCCTGCTCCGGTGACGGCACGCTGAAGATCGAGATGAACTTCCTGCCTGATGTTTATGTTCCCTGTGAGGTCTGCCACGGTGCGCGGTACAACCGGGAGACCCTCGAGGTGCACTACAAGGGCAAGACCATCGCCGACGTGCTGAACATGCCCATTGAGGAGGGAGCCGAATTTTTCGCTGCTTTCTCCCCGATTGCCCGCCACCTCAAGACACTCGTGGACGTCGGCCTCGGATACGTCCGGCTGGGCCAGCCCGCCACCACGCTGTCCGGCGGCGAAGCGCAGCGCGTCAAGCTCGCGGCCGAACTCCAGAAGCGGTCCAACGGGCGGAGCGTCTACGTCCTGGACGAGCCCACTACCGGGCTGCACTTCGAGGACATCCGGAAGCTGCTGATGGTGCTGCAGGGCCTGGTCGAGAAGGGCAACACGGTCATCACCATCGAGCACAACCTCGACGTCATCAAGAGCGCCGACTGGATCGTTGACCTTGGCCCTGACGGAGGCTCCGGCGGTGGCCGGATCATTGCTTCGGGTACCCCGGAGCAGGTGTCCAAGTCCTCGGAAAGCCACACGGCGAAGTTCCTGGCCGAAATCCTCTGACGCAACGGCGGGCCACCAGAACAACTGGCGGGCCGCCGTCGTAAGCGTTTCATTGGAGTTTTTGTCCGGATAATGGCAGCTGAACGCCTCGGAAGTCACGATACGTGGACAAAAACTCCAATTACGGGCGGGAGTATTCCACGGAGGGCATACGAGTTTGAGCCGGCGTGCCATCGTGAGAAACTAAGCCGGTGACTTCAACAACAGTGCCCGTGATCTTCGACCTGGACGGCACTCTTGTCGATCCGGCCGGCGGGATAACAGACGGAATTGCCGCGGCCCTCACGGAACACGGCCTTCCTGTCCCCAGCCAGGACCTTCTAGACGCGATGGTGGGTCCCAAGCTGAGCGACTCGCTGCTGAACGTCGCGGCCGTTCCGCCAGCCATGCTCAAGGCTGTCATCCGGACGTACCGTATGCATTACCTCGACGCCGGCATTTCCCAGAGCCGCCTGTACCCAGGCATCGTTGACCTGCTGGATAGCTACGTGGATGCAGGGCGGCCTGTCGCGGTGGCGACGCAAAAGCCGGAAGGCTTGGCCCACATCGTGCTTGAGCACCACAAGATCGCCGGCCGGTTCCGCGCCATCAGGGGGTCAGCCGCAGACGAGTCCGCGGCCGCAGCGGGTCCCGTCGGCAAGACCGGCATCATCGCCGCTGCCATGACGGACCTCGGCACGCAGCACGCCGTGATGGTGGGTGACCGCGCGCAGGATGTGGCAGGAGCGCTGGCCAACGGACTCGACTGCATCGGCGTTAGCTGGGGTTTTGCGCCCGACGGCGAACTGGAGGCAGCGGGTGCTGTGGCTGTGGTGCACGATGCGGCCGGCCTGCGTGCCAAGGTCGAGGAGCTGGAGAACGTCCGGGCCGCAGCCCTGAGCGAGGTGCGCAACGATGGAGCTGTTTGACGGCGTCCGCTGGACGACGCGGACCCTCATCTCCGGCAGCTGCCGGCCAACTGTTATCGGGCTGGAGAACGTGCCCAAGAGCGGGCCGTTTATTGTGGCGCCGAACCACCTCTCCTTTCTGGACAGCGTGATTGTCCAGGCGCTCATGCCCCGGCCCGTCGCGTTCTTTGCCAAGGCGGAGTACTTCACCACCAAGGGCATCAAGGGCCGCGTGATGAAGTCCTTCTTCGAGGCAGTCGGCTCCATTCCGGTCGAACGCGGGGAACAGGCCGCGAGCGTGCAGGCCCTCAGGACACTGCTGGACATCCTTGAGGACGGCAGGGGCATCGGCATTTACCCCGAGGGCACCCGGTCGCGCGATGGAATCCTGTACCGCGGCCGGACCGGCGTCGGCTGGCTGGCCCTCACCACCGGCGCCCCGGTGATCCCGGTGGGACTGATCGGCACCGAGAAGCTGCAGCCCGCTGGCCGCAACGCGGTGAAACCCCAGCACTTCATCATGAAGGTGGGGGAGCCGATCTACTTCGACAAGACCGGCCCGGACCATTCCCTCCCCGCCCGGCGCCAGGTGACCGACCGGATCATGGACGCCATTGCTGAGCTCAGCGGCCAAGAGCGCTCCACCAGCTACAACCAGAGCAAGGTCATCGAGTAGTCGGGCTGCCCAAGAAGCCGGCGGCAATTCGCAGCCCCTCAGCTCAGTAGACTGGAACCGTGGCAGATCCATCAAGTTATAGACCCCAGACGGGTGAGATTCCGACCAATCCGGGTGTTTACAGGTTCAGGGATCCCCATGGGCGGGTTATCTACGTCGGCAAGGCCAAGAACCTCCGGTCACGCCTGAACTCGTACTTCGCGAACCCGGCAGGGCTGCTGCCCAAAACCCACGCCATGGTGCACGCGGCCAGCAGCGTCGAGTGGACGGTTGTGGGCAGCGAGCTGGAATCCCTCCAGCTGGAATACACCTGGATCAAGGAATTCAAGCCGCGGTTCAACGTGGTTTTCCGGGACGACAAGACGTATCCCTACCTCGCCGTCACCATGGGCGAGAAGCTGCCGCGCGTACAGGTCATGCGCGGCGAGCGGCGGAAGGGCACGCGGTACTTCGGGCCCTACACGGCCGGCGCCATCCGCGAAACCATGGACACCCTGCTGCGGGTCTTTCCCGTGCGCAGCTGCAGTGCTGGCGTGCTGAAGCGTGCCCAGGCAAGCGGCCGGCCCTGCCTGCTGGGCTACATCGACAAATGCTCGGCCCCCTGCGTCGGCCGCGTCACCCCCGAGGAACACCGCGCCCTGGCGGAGGACTTCTGCGCCTTCATGGGAGGCGAGGCCAAGCGGTTCATCGCCCGGCTCGAAAAGGAGATGGGGGCCGCCGTCGCCACCCTTGACTACGAACGCGCCGCCCGGCTGCGTGACGACATCACCGCCCTCCGGAAGGTCTTCGAGCGGAACGCCGTGGTCCTGGCCGAGGACACCGACGCCGACGTTTTCGCCCTGCACGAGGACGAGCTCGAGGCGGCCGTCCAGGTGTTCCACGTCCGGGGCGGACGGGTCCGCGGACAGCGCGGCTGGGTGGTCGAGAAGGTGGAGGACTTCACCACCCCCGACCTCGTCGAGCACCTCCTCCAGCAGGTTTACGGCGAAGATGCCGAGATCCAGGGCCGGCTTCCCCGCGAGGTGCTGGTGCCTGTCGAGCCGAGCAATGCGCAGGACCTGGCGGTGTGGCTCGGCGGCCTCCGGGGCGCCAAGGTGGATATCCGGGTTCCGCAGCGCGGGGACAAGGCGGCCCTCATGTCCACGGTCCGCGAGAACGCCGAACACGCACTGCGGCTCCACAAGACCCGCCGCGCCGGCGACCTGACCGTCCGGTCACAGGCGCTGCAGGAACTGCAGGAGGCGCTGGAGCTCCCCGTTCCGCTGCTGCGCATCGAATGCTACGACGTCTCCCACGTCCAGGGCACCAACGTGGTGGCCTCCATGGTGGTTGTGGAGGACGGGCTGCCCAAGAAGTCGGACTACCGCAAGTTCTCCATCACCGGTGCCGCGGCCACGGACGACACGGCAGCGATGCACGATGTCCTGACGCGGCGTTTCCGGCACTATCTCGTGGACAAGACCGCCCAGATTGAAGCCGCCGAGCTGGTCGCGACGCCGGCTGGTCCGGCCATCCCGGCATCCGTTGGCACCGGACCGGCACCGGCCTCCACAGGGACCGGGGACGCCGCGCTGTCCGACACCACCACGCCCGCGCCGAAGGCCAAGTTCGCCTACCCGCCCAACCTCGTGGTGGTGGACGGCGGCAAGCCCCAGGTGAACGCGGCAGCCCGGGCACTGGAGGCGCTGGGCGTCGACGACGTCTACGTCGTCGGGCTCGCGAAGCGCCTCGAGGAGGTCTGGCTTCCGGACAGCGACTTTCCGGTCATCCTGCCCCGCTCCTCGCAGGGCCTCTACATGCTGCAGCGCATCCGCGACGAAGCGCACCGCTTCGCCATCTCGTTCCACCGGCAAAAGCGCGGCAAGGCGATGACCGTCTCAGCCCTCGACGGCGTGCCCGGGCTGGGCGACTCCAAGCGGAAGGCCCTGCTTGCCCACTTTGGATCGGTCAAGAAGATCAAGGCGGCATCGGCGGCGGAACTGACCGCTGCGAAGGGTGTCGGGCCGGCCCTGGCCGCGGCCATCGTCACCCACTTCAGTCCCGGCGGCGCGGGCGGCGACTCGAACGAGTCCGTTCCGGCGATCAACATGACCACCGGGGAAGTGCTGGAAACTTAGCCCGCGCCCCGAAACTTGGTTAGGGTAAGTACGGGAAATCGGCGTGTGCCGCAAACAGCAACCCGCTCAGAAACTGCGCGCGGGAAGCAACAGCAGGAATGAGGCTGGAATCAATGGCAGAGTCGACGGCGGAGTCCAGCACGGAAGAGGACGGCCTGACACCGGTCAAGCCCGCCGAAGCGGAACTGCTCATCGTGACCGGAATGTCCGGCGCAGGCCGCAGCACCGCCTCCGATGCGCTGGAGGACCACGGCTGGTACGTCGTCGAAAACCTGCCGCCGCAGATGCTGGGGACCCTGGCTGAACTCGTGTCCCACGCCCCGCAGTCCATTCCCAAACTTGCCGTGGTGATGGACGTGCGCAGCAAGGCGCTGTTCGCCGACATCCGCGCCGCGCTCCGTGCCCTCGAAGCCAGCGGCGTCACCTTCCGGGTGCTGTTCCTCGATGCCAGCGACGACGTCCTGGTCCGCCGCTTCGAACAGGGCCGGCGCCCGCACCCGCTGCAGGGCGGCGGCAGGATCCTGGACGGCATCGCCGCGGAACGCGAACTCCTCAAGGAGCTGCGCGACTCCTCGGACCTCGTCCTGGACACCTCGTCCCTGAACGTGCACGGGCTCGCCACCGCGATCACCGAATTGTTCACCGAGACCGGCCCCATCGCGATCCGCCTGAACATCATGAGCTTCGGCTTCAAATACGGCCTTCCCGTGGACGCCAACTATGTGGCCGACGTCCGGTTCATTCCCAATCCGCACTGGGTGCCGGCGCTCCGGCCGCACACCGGCCTCGACCAGGACGTCAGCGAGTACGTCCTCGGAGCCGAGGGCGTGCCGAACTTCGTGGAGCGCTACGTGCTCGCGCTGGAACCTGTCCTGGAGGGCTACCGCCGGGAGAACAAGCACTACGCCACCATCGCCGTCGGATGCACCGGCGGGAAGCACCGCTCGGTGGCGGTCGCCATGGAGCTCTCCAAGCGGCTCGCGCAATATCCGCGCGTGACCGTGACTACGACGCACCGGGACCTGGGCCGCGAGTAATGGGGGTTCTTACCGGCCCGCTGCCTTTGATTCCGCCGGCCGGCCTGACCGGTTCCCAACAGGACAAGGGACCCAACGTCGTCGCGCTCGGCGGCGGCCACGGCCTTTCGGCCTCACTCTCGGCACTGCGTCTGCTTACTTCCGAATTGACCGCGGTGGTCACCGTGGCGGACGACGGCGGGTCCTCCGGCCGTCTCCGCGAGGAGTACGGCGTCCTTCCGCCCGGTGATCTCCGGATGGCCCTGTCCGCCCTATGCGATGACACGGACTGGGGCCGCACCTGGCGCGACGTCATGCAGCACCGGTTCCGGTCCGCCCGAGGCGGCGCCTCCCTGGACGAACACGCCATGGGAAACCTGCTGATCGTCACGCTCTGGGAACTGTTGGGGGACGCGGTGGCCGGCCTGAAATGGGCCGGTGCGCTGCTCGGCGCCCGCGGACAGGTTCTTCCCATGTCCACCGTTCCGCTCACTATCGAGGGCGATGTCCGCGTGACCGCCCCGGACGGCAGCAGCACCGTCACCACCATCACCGGGCAGGCCCGCTGCGCCGTGGCCGGTTCGCTGGAGAGCGTCCGGCTGCTTCCCGAGCAGGCTCCGGCCTGCGTTGAAGCCCTGACCGCGATCGAGCTTGCCGACTGGGTGGTGCTGGGCCCCGGCTCCTGGTACACCTCCGTGCTCCCGCATCTGCTGCTGCCGGAAATGCGCCAGGCACTCTGCGATACGCCGGCGAAGCGCTGCCTCACCATGAACCTCGCCATGGACACCAAGGAAACGTCCGGCATGTCCGCCGCCGACCACCTGCACGTGCTCCGCGACTACGCGCCGGAGTTCAGCGCGGATGTGGTGCTCGCGGACCCGGCCTCCGTTTCGGACCTGGCCGAGTTTAAGCGGGCAGCGGGGATGATCGGCGCCGAGGTTGTCTTGGGTAGAGTAGGGGCTTCGGGCCGGCGACCGGTCCATGACCCCTTGCGGCTGGCTACGGCCTACCAGGATATTTTCGGGAATAGTTAGGAAAGGTGCCATGGCACTGACAGCATCAGTCAAGGAAGAACTCTCCCGCCTGGATATCAAGAAATCATCAGTCCGCAAGGCTGAGGTCTCGGCCATGCTCCGCTTTGCCGGGGGATTGCACATCATCTCGGGCCGGATCGTCATCGAGGCCGAGGTCGATCTGGCCTCCACCGCCCGGCGCCTGCGCGCCGCGATCGCCGAGGTCTACGGGCACCAGAGCGAGATCATCGTCGTCTCCGGCAGCGGCCTGCGCCGCGGCAGCCGGTACGTGGTCCGCGTCGTCCGCGACGGCGAGGCGCTGGCCCGGCAGACCGGCCTCCTTGACGGCCGGGGACGGCCCGTGCGCGGGTTGCCATCCGTCGTCGTGAACGGCTCAGCCGCTGACGCCGAAGCGGTGTGGCGGGGCGCCTTCCTGGCGCACGGCTCACTCACAGAACCCGGCCGGTCCTCGTCCATGGAGGTCACCTGCCCCGGTCCGGAATCCGCCCTCGCGCTGGTAGGCGCAGCCCGGCGGCTGGGGATCCAGGCCAAGGCGCGGGAAGTCAGGGGAGTGGACCGCGTGGTGATCCGCGACGGCGACACCATCGCTGCGCTGCTTACCCGGATGGGGGCCCACGATGCACTCATGGTCTGGGAAGAGCGGCGCATGCGCAAGGAAGTGCGGGCCACCGCGAACCGGCTGGCCAACTTCGATGACGCCAACCTCCGCCGCTCCGCTCAGGCCGCCGTGGCCGCAGGCGCTCGGGTGGACCGGGCCTTGGAGATCCTCGGCGACGACGTCCCGGACCACCTCAAATACGCCGGCGAACTCCGGGTGGCCCACAAGCAGGCCAGCCTCGACGAACTTGGCCGGCTCGCGGATCCGCCCATGACGAAGGACGCCATTGCCGGGCGCATCCGCCGGCTGCTGGCCATGGCGGACAAACGCGCCTCAGATCTTGGCATCCCGGGCACGGATGCCAATGTGACGCCGGAAATGCTGGACGAGTAAACGGCGCCCATAGAATCAAGACCAGGTGGCGGCTGTTGCCGCCATCGGAGTTTTCCGGATGACCCGTCATCCGGGATGCACAATCCGAGAGTTAGCAAAACCGGACAAACTGTCCACGACATTGGAGGATTTTGTGACCGAGTACGTTCTGCCCGAACTCAGCTACGACTACGCAGCGCTCGAGCCCCACATCTCTGCACGGATCATGGAGCTGCACCACAGCAAGCACCACGCCGCGTACGTGACGGGCGCAAACAACGCGCTGGCCCAGCTGGCCGAGGCACGCGAAAAGGGCGACTTCGCC
Organism: Arthrobacter sp. SAFR-023; assembly: GCF_051965295.1. NCBI lineage: Bacteria > Bacillati > Actinomycetota > Actinomycetes > Micrococcales > Micrococcaceae > Arthrobacter > Arthrobacter sp. SAFR-023. The sequence goes on from NZ_JBQCMF010000004.1 coordinate 237,415, forward strand.
AACATCAACCGCCTTTCCAAGGACCTGGCCTTCCACACCGGCGGCCACGTCAACCACTCCGTGTTCTGGAACAATCTCTCCCCGGACGGAGGCGACAAGCCGGAAGGTGAGCTCGCCGCCGCCATCGACGACGCCTTCGGTTCGTTCGATGCCTTCCGCGCCCAGTTCTCCGCAGCTGCCCTCGGCCTGCAGGGTTCCGGTTGGGGCTTCCTGGCCTACGAGCCCATCGGTGGCAACCTCGTCATCGAGCAGCTCTACGACCAGCAGGGCAACGTCGCGCTGGGCACCACCCCGCTGCTGATGCTGGACATGTGGGAGCACGCCTTCTACCTGGACTACGTCAACGTCAAGGCCGACTACGTCAAGGCGTTCTGGAACATCGTCAACTGGGCCGACGTGTCCGCCCGCTTCGCCGCGGCACGCGCCAACGCAACGGGTCTCATCACCCTCCAAGTGTGACCCCGCGTACACAAAGCAGTAACAAACTTCACATTCGGCCACTTTAGGGCCAAATTCTGGACGGTCCGCCCCCGCACTTGCGGGGGCGGACCTACTTAAACGTAAGATGGATCACGGAAGGCGGTTAGCCTTCAGCAATGAGGCTGGTCGCCCTCCGATCTGAAAAATATCTCTGCCCAATGGCGTGCGGGATCTGTTAGTTGGCTTGAACGCCCGCTTAACTAGTTGTGCTTCCAAGGCACAAAGGAGACAAAAAGTGACCACCCGTATTGGTATCAACGGCTTCGGCCGCATCGGCCGCAACTACTTCCGCGCTGCACTTGCTCAGGGCGCGGACCTTGAGATCGTTGCCGTCAACGACCTCACTAGCCCTGAGGCTCTGGCCCACCTGCTCAAGTACGATTCCGTCGGCGGACGCCTGGCCGAGACCATCGAGGTCAAGGAAGGCAACCTCGTCGTCAACGGCAACGCCATCAAGGTTCTGGCCGAGCGTGACCCCGCCAACCTCCCCTGGAAGGACCTCGGCGTCGACATCGTCATCGAGTCCACCGGTTTCTTCACCAAGGCAGCTGCCGCCAAGAAGCACATCGAGGCCGGCGCCAAGAAGGTCCTGATCTCCGCTCCCGCCTCGGACGAGGACATCACCATCGTGATGGGCGTCAATGATGGCCTGTACGACCCCGAGAACCACCACATCATCTCCAACGCTTCCTGCACCACCAACTGCCTCGGCCCGCTGGCCAAGGTTGTCAACGACACCTTCGGCATCGAGCGTGGACTGATGACCACCGTGCACGCCTACACTGCCGACCAGAACCTGCAGGACGGCCCGCACAACGACCTCCGCCGTGCACGCGCCGCCGCCATCAACATGGTTCCCACCTCCACCGGCGCCGCCAAGGCCATCGGCCTGGTCCTGCCGGAGCTCAAGGGCAAGCTGGACGGCTACGCCATCCGCGTTCCGGTCCCCACCGGCTCCGCCACCGACCTCACCGTCACGGTCTCCCGCGAGACCACCGTCGAGGAAGTCAACGCCGCGCTCAAGAAGGCTGCAGAGTCCGATGAGTGGCAGGGCATCCTGACCTACACCGACGCCCCGATCGTCTCCTCGGACATCGTCGGTGACCCCGCCTCGTCCATCTTTGACTCCGGTTTGACCAAGGTTATTGGCAACCAGGTCAAGGTTGTTTCCTGGTATGACAACGAATGGGGCTACTCGAACCGCCTCGTTGACCTCACGGAGCTTGTCGCGGCAAAGCTGGGCTAGGGTTAGCTACATGACATCTCACACCCTCAACGAACTGATCGCTGAAGGTGTCCGCGGGCGGTACATTTTGGTTCGAAGTGACCTGAATGTGCCGCTCGACGGCTCTACAGTCACTGACGACGGCCGCATCCGGGCCTCACTGCCAGTGCTGGGAAAGCTCACGGACGCCGGTGCCCGCGTGCTGGTAACAGCCCACCTTGGCCGCCCCAAGGGCGCCCCTGAAGACAAGTACTCGCTCAAGCCGGCGGTTTCCCGCCTGGCCGAGCTGGCCTCCTTCCCTGTCTCCCTCGCGGAGGACACGGTAGGGTCCTCCGCCAAGGAGCAGGCAGCTGCGCTGCAGGACGGCCAGGTCCTGGTGCTCGAGAACGTGCGGTTCGACGCACGCGAGACCAGCAAGGACGAGGCCGAGCGTGGCGCTTTCGCCGACGAACTGGTGGGACTCACCGGTGACAACGGTGCTTTTGTGAACGACGCCTTTGGCGCCGTCCACCGCAAGCACGCCAGCGTTTACGACGTCGCCACCCGGCTCCCGTCGTATCTCGGCGACCTTGTGGGTACCGAGGTGGAGGTCCTCCGCAAGCTGACCGCAGACACCCAGCGTCCCTACGTTGTGGTCCTCGGAGGTTCGAAGGTTTCGGACAAGCTCGCGGTCATCGACAACCTGCTCGGCAAGGCCGACACCATCCTGGTGGGCGGCGGCATGCTGTTCACGTTCCTGGCAGCCGAGGGCCACAAGGTCGCCGGCAGCCTGCTGGAAGAGGACCAGATCCCGGTCGTCCAGGACTACCTCAAGCGCGCAGCCGACGCCGGCACGGAATTCGTGATCCCCACGGACGTCGTGGTGGCAGCCAAGTTCGCCGCCGACGCCGACCACGAAACGGTCAGCGCCGACGCCATCGAAGGCAGCAGCTTCGGTGCGCAGGGCATCGGCCTGGACATCGGACCCGAGTCCGCCAAGGCGTTCGCCGGGCAGATCATGGGCGCCAAGACGGTGTTCTGGAACGGCCCCATGGGCGTCTTCGAGTTCGAGGCGTTCTCTGCAGGCACCCGGGCCATCGCCCAGGCGCTGACGGAGACGGATGCGTTCACGGTTGTCGGCGGCGGCGACTCCGCGGCTGCGGTCCGCACCCTCGGCTTCGCCGATGACCAGTTCGGACACATTTCCACCGGCGGCGGCGCCAGCCTGGAATACCTTGAAGGCAAGGAACTTCCCGGCCTGAGCGTACTGGACCGCTAAAGACACACCAGCCGGCAGGGCACCTTTCGCACCGCGAAGGCGCCCTGCCGGCTGTTCACATGATCAGCATATTTGACCGGCACTTTTGGAGAACACGTGACTACGTCAACCAACGGCACCTTTGACCGCACGCCTTTAATCGCAGGCAACTGGAAGATGAACATGGACCACGTCCAGGGCATCACCCTCCTGCAGAAGCTGGCCTGGACACTGTCCGACGCCAAGCACGACTACAGCCGTGTGGAAGCCGCTGTCTTCCCGCCTTTCACCGACCTCCGCGGCGTGCAGACCCTCGTCCAGGGCGACGAACTCGACATCGCCTATGGCGGCCAGGACCTGTCCCAGTTCGACTCCGGTGCCTACACCGGGGACATCTCCGGCCAGTTCCTGAACAAGCTCGGCTGCAAGTACGTCCTGGTTGGCCACAGCGAACGCCGGACCGTCCATGCTGAGTCGGACGAAGTCCTGAATGCCAAGGTCAAAGCGGCCTACCGCCACAACCTCATCCCCGTCCTCTGCGTCGGGGAAGGCCTGGAGATACGCCAGGCCGGCACCCACGTCCAGCACACCCTGGACCAGCTCCGCGCCGACGTTGAAGGCCTCACCGCGGAGCAGGCGGCCCAGCTCGTCGTCGCCTATGAGCCCGTCTGGGCCATCGGCACAGGTGAGGTTGCAGGCCCGGAGGACGCCCAGGAAATGTGTGCGGCGATCCGTGCCAAGCTCACCGAACTGTTTGACGCCGATGTGGCCGGCAAGGTCCGCCTGCTGTACGGCGGTTCGGTCAAAGCCAGCAACGCTGCCGCCATCCTTAAGGAACGCGACGTTGACGGCGTGCTGGTGGGCGGCGCCAGCCTTGACCCCGCTGAGTTTGCTAATATTGTGAAGTTCGAGAGCCACCTCGTAGCGGACTAGTCCGTTCATCTGGCAGGCTCCCGCATCCACCAACTTTGGAAAGGCCGTCGTGGACGTTCTTCATGTGATTCTGCAGATCCTGCTGGGCATTACCAGCCTTCTGCTGACCCTGCTCATCCTGCTCCACAAGGGACGCGGCGGCGGCCTGTCGGACATGTTCGGCGGCGGAATGAGCTCGGGGCTGTCCTCGTCCGGCGTTGCTGAGCGCAACCTCAACAGGTTCACCATCATCCTCGGAGTCACCTGGGGCGTGGTCATCATCGCCCTCGGCCTCCTGATGCGCTTCACGGGTGTGGCTGACTCCTAACGCCCGAGGCAGCCGCCCAGCACTAAAAAGCCCGGCCCAATCAGGACCCGTTCCTGATTGGGCCGGGCTTTTTCCTGCCGTCAGGGGGAAGTCCGGACTAAACTGTGGCTATCGGATCTAACGGCAGCGCCGCCATTAGTAGCGAGGGAGTTCCCATGGTGCATTCCTCTTCAGGATTCCGCGGCACCCGCGTGGGTGTCATTCAAGGGGCCGGATTGAAGAACCAGGGGGATGATCCTCTCGGGGAGCCCCTGCCGCGTATTTGTGTCTCCTATTGGTGCGCCATGGGACACGAGACGCGGCCTGTTTTTCTTAAATTGCCGGACGACCAGATTCCGGATGTGTGGGACTGCCGGCAGTGCGGCCGGCCGTCGACGCGCAACCCCGGCGCCGGCATGCCCGGCGAAGCCCAGGAAGAAGGCTTCAAGAGTCATCTGGATTACGTTAAAGAAAGACGCTCCAGCCAGGACGCCGAAGACGTCCTGGCTGGAGCGTTGCGGCGGCTAAGAGCCAGCCGGCGCCTTCCTGACTAGCTGCTCGGGCACGCGCGCGGCCGCGTTTTCGTCGATCAGCCACAGCGTCCGGGACCGGCCTGCCGGTCCGGCCGCTGGCACCTGCACGGGATTCGCTCCGGCCAGGGCCAGGCCCACCGCACCGGCCTTGTCCTCGCCTGCCACCACCATCCACACCTCGGCAGAGGTGTTGATGGCCGGCAGAGTCAGGGAGATCCGCTGGGGCGGCGGCTTGGGGGAGTTGCGGACCCCCACCACCGTCAGTTGCTTCTCGCGGATGCCGCCCTGTTCCGGGAACAGGGACGCCACGTGCGCGTCCGGGCCCACTCCCAGCAGGACGACGTCGAACCGGGGAAGCCGGCCCGGCTCCTCGGGGCGGCCGTCCGAAGCATCAGCGGCATGCTCGGCAGCTGCCGCATCACTGAGGCGTTGTGCGTAGTCCTCTGCAGCCTGTTCCGGCGTTTCGAAGTCATCCGTCGAGCCGGGCACGTGGACGCGCTCGGGATCAGCGTTGATGTGCTTCAGGAGTGCTTCCTGGGCCTGGAGCGCGTTGCGGTCCGGGTCCTGGGATCCGACGAAGCGTTCGTCGCCCCACCAGAAGTTCACTTTGGCCCAGTCCACCGCGGGGGCGGCGGGGGAGTCCGCTACTGCCTTCAGAGTTCCGATGCCCACCGTGCCTCCGGTAAGCACCACCGTTGCTTCACCGAACCGGTCCTGCACGTCCACGAGCTTGGTGATCAGTCGGGCCGCAATGGCGGCCATGAGTACGGAAGAGTCAGGATGGATGCTTACTCTGGGCTCAGCGCTCACTGGGACGGACACTCCTTAGATTGGTACGTGGCAGTCCAATAGTAATCACTTCGCCGAACACCTCGTCGGGGTCGAGGCGGCGGAGTTCTTCTGCGAGGCAGTCGCGGAGGCTGCGGCGTGGGAGGGAGATGCGTTGTGCGGGTTGGCCGGGTTGGGTGAGTTCGGCGATGGAGAGGCCGGGGCGGAAGAGTTGGACGTCGCCGCTGGTGCGGGTGAGCCGGACGCGGCGGATGCCGGTGCCGGCGGGGTCCGCGACGATGGTGACGGGGGCGTCCAGGGACAGGGTCAGCCAGGCTGCGAGCAGGATGGTGCTGGGTGAGTCCGAGGCGCCTTCGACCGCGACGGCGGTGACGGGTGAGGTGTCGGCCTGGTCCAGGACGGCGGCGAGTTGGATGCGCCAGTTCGTCAGCCGGGTCCAGGCGAGGTCGGTGTCGCCGGCTTTGTAGGTGTTCCGGATGTTTTCCAGTGCGACCTGGGGTTCGGCCTCGTTCGCGGAGTCGGTGATCCGGCGGTGCGCGATCCTCCCGATCGAGGTCTCAGACGCGTTTTTGGGGGCCCCGTGCGGCCACCAGGCCACGATCGGGGCGTCGGGCAGCAGCAGCGCGGCGACGAGGGATTCAGATTCCTCGGCGAGTTCCCCGAAGCCGCGCAGCACGATGACTTCCGAGGCGCCGGCGTCCCCGCCGACCCGGATCTG